>JAGBSQ010000253.1 GCA_017631775.1 Clostridia bacterium
ACTTGGTAAAATTTACCAAATATTCCCCAAAATTTTTGGGGAATATTTTTTCTTGTTTTATATTGTAAAATTCTTACATTTATGGTAAAATATTACTGTCATAACAAAATGAAATTGGAGGAAAATTGAAACATGGAATACAAAACCAAACTTTTGATTGCCGATGAAAACCCTGTTTGGCGTGCGCAAATACGCGAAGGATTGATGCGCGCAGGTTACCGCAATATAGAAGAAGCCGTAAACGGCGAGGAAGCCGTTATCAAAATGGCACAAATTCACCCCGAGGTTGTCTTGCTTGACGTTTGGCTCTCCAAGCTCGACGGCATTGGCGTTCTGCGCAACGCGCGCACAATGGATTGGGGCAACGATAAGGCGCCTTCCTTTATTGTTGTCTCCTCTGTTTCCAATCAAAATATCTTTATTCAAGCTTCTGAGGCGGGTGCGGAATTATGCCTTCTCAAGCCTGTCAATCTTGTCAGCCTTGCCGAGCATATTCAAAATTTGGCAATGCGCCGCGTGCAGGACGTTCCTGCAGTTGCTATGCAAGAGGTTGAAAAAGGCCCCGACATTGAGTCGCAGGTAACGCAAATTATCCATCAAATCGGAGTTCCTGCACACATTAAAGGATATCAGTATTTGAGAACTGCAATTCTTTTGACCATTAAGGATTCGGACATTATCAATTCTGTTACCAAGGTGCTCTACCCCAGCGTTGCTAAGAAATACTCCACTACAACAAGCCGTGTGGAACGTGCCATCCGTCACGCTATTGAGGTGGCTTGGGATAGAGGAGACGTAGATACCCTCAACTCCTATTTCGGCTACACCATTCAAAACAATCGCGGCAAACCAACTAACTCCGAGTTTATTGCCATGATTGCGGATAATCTCAGGCTCAAGTATAAATTGAATTGATAACGAGAAAAGGAAGGCGTTTGCCTTCCTTTTCTCTTGCTATTTCGTTGACAGATACTGAAAATTGTGCTATAATGATGGTAATAAAACAAAAGGACTTTGGTAAAATGGAAAAGTTTAAAAAACATTTTGCAATTTTAACTGTTATTTACATCATTGTTTTAATATGGGGCATTATTTTCAAGATGAATACCTTTTCCGACATTGAAGAGAGCGTAAACTGGACACTCGAAAATGATCCTTATAGCAAAGGGGTATCTTTCTTTCCCCCTATTCCTGCCCCATCTTGGTATTTTTCATTAAAAAGCAGTACGGGTCGTCAACATTTACTAAACATTCTCGTTTTTATTCCGTTTGGTTTTTTATCAAGCGGTATATCGAGAAAAGCAACGCTTAGCAAAGCTGCTTTGGCATCCTTTTGTATTTCTCTCGTTTTTGAAATTACACAACTGTTTGTCGTCTTTGGCGGATGTGCCCTGTTGGATTTGATTTTTAACACCGTCGGTGGCATAGTTGGATTTTTATTCTTTTCTTTTCTCGCTTTATTTGGGAGATCCTTTGAAAATTGCGCGCAAGAAAAACTCTTGACTTTCTTTTTGACAATTTTCTATATTGTTTTACTCCCCCTCGCGATTTATGGAACAATAAAGACCATTATTCATATCGATTTTTATATTACTTTGCAAAACAAATGGCTCGCACTTTTGTAAAAGGAGACATCAATGGAACAAATTTTGCTTTGCGGCGTATCTGCGCTAAAATATGATATAGTTTGCGGGGGATCCCCTGCCGAAGAAAATGCCAAAGAAATTCTTTCGCGTTGGATTGAGACGATCACGGGGGAAGAGATGATTGGCGGTTGCGGTGTGATTGACCTTCACATTGAGGAAGATATAAAAGATGAAGAAGGTTATTCTATTACCAACGTGCCCGGAAAACTTTCGATTATCGGCCACGGGCCGCGCGGAATTCTGTATGGCGTTTACGGTTTTTTGGAGAAGTATCTCGATGTGCACTACTATGCTCCCGGTGTAACCACCCACGGTGATGGTGCCGAAATTGGCGAGATTGACGAGGCCTTTTCCCCTATTTTTGAATACCGTCAAGATAGTTTTTACCTTGGCGAGGATGACCTCGAATGGCGCATTGCCAATCGTGTGAACACACACAAGAGTGAAGATCCCCGTCACGGCGGATATATGAAATGGGCAGGCCGTTTTGTGCATACCATGGAAGAGGTTACGGGATGTCCGCAGCATCTGCAGCCCAGTCTCTCTGACCCCGAGGTGACAAAAAAAGCCATCGAATACACGCGCAAGGTTTTGGCAAAAGATCCAATGGTGAAATTGGTTTCCATCTCGCAAAACGACAATGAAAGATACTGCAAATGCGAGCGCTGTTCCGCCATTGATGCCGAGGAAGGCAGCCATATGGGAACACTTTTGCGCGTTGTCAATGCCGTTGCCGAGAACATCAAGGACGACTACCCCGACGTCGCCATTGAAACACTTGCCTATCGTCACACGCGCAACATTCCAAAAATCACAAAGCCGTTGCCAAACGTCGTCATTCGTCTTTGCCCCTTTGAGGCCTGCTTTACGCATCCCCTCTCCTCGGATGCTTGCTCGCGCAACCGCAAGTTTGTAAAGGATTTGGAAGATTGGAACAGCATTTGCGACCGCATTTACATTTGGGACTACGTCACAAACTTTGCAAACTATCTTGCCCCCTACCCCAACTTTGGCGTTTTGCGCGACAATATGCGCTTTTACGCCCAGCATGGCGTTAAGGGTATGTACCCCGAAGGCAATTATCAATCCTTCTCGGGTGAATTTGGTGAGTTGCGCGCATATCTTTTGGCAAAGCTTGCATGGGAGCCGATGATGGCCGAATCGGTTTATCAAGCACACATCAACCGCTTCCTCGAAGCCTACTACGGTAAGGGTTGGAGAAATATTCGCGCCTTTCTCGATTGGTTCAACGGTGCGGCAAAGGCAAGACACATCAACATTTACGAGCGTCCCTTCCAAACCGTTCCGCGCGAGACGTATGAGGTCGTTTACGATGCAATCGAATCTTGGTGGGATGCCGCCGAGCGCGATGCGGGTGACAAGCTTGACAACGTCAAACGCTCTCGCTTGCAATGGACTTACGTTTCCCTGATGGTGCGCCCCGATGCCGAAAAAGCACGCGCGTTCTATAAGGATGTAAACAGCCGTAAAATTTATTGGAAGGAAGAACAGCACTCCCTGCCCGAAGAGCAAGACTTTACCGCCAATCCTGCAGATTGGAATTTTAAAAAGCAGTAAAAACAAACAAGTTTGGGAAGAAACCTATGGCTTCTTCCCTTTTTGTTGATTTTTGTCGCGTTTTGGAGAACGAAAAATTCCCGAAAAGACGACATTTTTTCAAAATCCTCTATACAAAAATCATTTATTATGATATAATTATAAGTAATATAGTATCTTAATAGCAGAAAGGACAAGTCCTATCTATGGAAAAGAAAAAGAATGGCGCTCCTCGTCGCGAATCTCCCAAAAACGGCAGAGGAAATGACAGACGCGATCGCGCGCCGCGTCAAGACTACAGAAACGATTACAAAAAGGATTATAAAAAAGAAGTAAAGGCTCCCCAAGAGGAAGAAGCAGGCAGCATTCACGGTGACTATGAAAACGGTGCCGTTATTGGCCGCAATGCCGTTGGTGAGCTTCTCAAATCCGACCGCTCCATCGACAAGCTCCTCGTACAAAAGGGCGAACGTACGGGTTCTATCGTTGTTCTCGTTGCACAAGCAATTGAGCGCGGCATTCCCGTAATCGAAACCGAAAAACCCAAGCTCGATGCAATCTCCGGCTATGCTCCCCACCAAGGCGTGATTGCCTTTGCGGCTGAAAAGGAATATTGCACGGTTGAGGATATCCTTGACATTGCAAAAGAACGCGGTGAGGATCCCCTCATCGTCATTTGCGACGGTATTACCGACCCCTACAACCTTGGTGCGATCATTCGTTGTGCCGAGTGCTGTGGCGCGCACGGACTCATCATTTCCAAGCGCCGCGCCGTTGGTCTTACTCCCCTTGTAACCAAAGCTTCTGCCGGTGCTATTGAGCATCTTGCCGTAGCAAAGGTTGCAAACATTGCTTCTACCGTAGAAGCACTCAAGGAAAAAGGCATTTGGACCTATGCCGCAGAAGCCGGCGGCGAGAGCGTTTACAACACCAACCTCAAGGGCGGTTGCGCTATCGTTCTTGGCAGTGAGGGCAACGGTGTTTCGCAAATCGTACAAAAGACCTGCGATGCTATTGTTTCCATCCCTATGTACGGTCAAGTAAACTCCTTTAACGTTTCTACCGCGGCGGCAATTCTGTTGGCTGAGGCCGCTCGTCAGCATCATTCCTAATTTCCCATTCCCCTAACTTTATCGGAAAGGAGCCATTATGAAAGAAAATCAAAATTCGGAACTGCCAAAGGCAAAAAAAGCGGTAGCTCCCGAACAAAATAAGACGACTCCCCCGACGTCGCAAGCAAAATCGAATACACAAAAAGCAAAACCGGCAACCGCGGCTCCTCGCAAGCGTGTGCGCCCCCTGCAAACCGTTGGCAAAGCACAACGCTCGTACGATGAAAATTTGGATGAGGCACTCGACGTGGCTCTGGATGAATTCATCGATACCGATTTTCCCATGGCGGAGGAAGTCCCCGTAGACGCTCCCGAGGAAATTCAACCCCAACAAAAGCCTACCAACCTTTTGCAACGCATGAAGCTGCGTCGCGAAGCATTGGCGGAAAAGAAAATGAGCGCTATGGAGATCGTTCGTCGCCGCAGCGGATTTTCTGATGACGATATTGAAATGATCTTTGAATTGGGTTATGAGAGCGAGCTTGGACGTATTGTTGGCTATGATAACCTCAAAAAGCTCAAATACGATCATCTTCACCGCATCTCCCGTGAGAGCCACAAGCGTTATCGCACAGCTTTTGGCTATTGCGGTCAAGATTCGGTCGGCCCCCAAAACAAGGAAAAAACCATTGCCAAATATATGCATGACCGCAAGACCTTGATCACGCGCACGCTATTGACGCTCCTCTCCCTCTTTTTGGTAATGCTTTTGGATTCCCCCGCACTCATCGGCGGTGGTTACGCAGCACTTGCTGCATCCATGCCGCTCCTCTTCCCCATTCTCTCGCTCATTGTTACGGTAGCGGCAACCGTTCTTTCTTACAAACAGTTCAACGCGGGAATTCGCAGTTATTTTAAACTCAGACCCACGCCTTACTCGACAATTTCTGTCATCGTCCCCCTCGTACTCCTTTATGACGTTGTTGCTATGATCGCACAAGTGCCTATGGTTCACCTCAACTGCATTGCAACGGGCGCTTTGCTACTTGTTTGCGTGTGCGACGTGTTCCGCTTGACAAGCGAGGTACGCGTGTTCCGCCTTTTGGCAACCGACATTCCCAAAACCGTTCTTGATCCCACCGAGCCTCGCAAAAAGAAGCTCCGTCAGGGCAAAAAGCTGATCAAGATCATTAACGATGACCTTGACGAAAGCTTTTATCACGTGCACGATGCGCAATTGACAGTAGGCTTCTGCCGCCGTTTTAACGAAATGAATGCCGCACACGCCCCCTTCCGCATTCTCTTGACCCTGCCCATCGTGCTTGGATTTTTGGCAGGCTTTGTTGTGGCCTTGACCAACGGTCTTGGCGATGCTTTGAATACCTTTATCATCATTGCTGCCTTGGGTATGCCCGGTGCGGCTTGCCTTGGCTTTTTCTTCCCCCTCTCTCACGCCAACAATCTGCTTACGCACGAAAATTGCGCCTTGATTGGTGAAGAGGCTGTAGAAGAATACGACGAATCCAAAACCGTTATCTTTAACGATTATCGCCTTTGCCGTGCCACCAGCTGCTCTGAATTGGCAGTACGCGACAAGAGCGACGATCTGCGCCGCGACCTCAAGCTTGCGGGAATTCTCTTCCGCAAAATTGGTGGAAGTCTTGAAAACATTGGCAAAGCAACCGCAACCAAATCTGCCGACCCTACCGTGGCATTTGTTCGCATTGCCGACATGGGTGTAGAAGCGGTTATTGATAACCAATACCACGTAATTGCAGGAGATGCCAACTTCCTCAAAAAGAGTGGCATTCGCATTCCCAAAGAGACTGCCGACCGTGCTTTGCGCCGTGCCGCAAACGTGGGACTGCTCTATTTTGCAGTAGACGGCGTGCTGAAGCTGACCTATGACATTGAATACGCCTTGGATGCTCGCTTTGAAACGGTTGCCGAACGCTTGGCTGACCCCGGCACGTCGATTGCGATTCAATCTTACAACCCCAACCTCAGCGAGGAATTCTTGGAGCAAATTCGCCCCTCGGAAGCTGTTCCGGTTCGCGTTATTAAGCCCGGCAAGTATGAATCGAATGCCGTGCTTGAAATTTCGGACACCGGTGCCGTTGCTCTTGGCGGTGAATCGCACATTGTAAACCCGCTTTATGCCGCAAGAAAAATCAACACCACCAAACGCATCAGCTTTTATCTGCAAGCGGCGGCCGCAGGCATTGCCTTTGTTGCAACGCTTATTATCATGCTCATCTCTGGGCAAGCCGTTATGACCCCTGTTCTCTTCTCTTTGTATTATTTGGGTTGGACAGTGGCATCTCTTATTCTTTCTTTCGCGCTTATCAACAAGCGTACGCTCTATTTGGGCCGTGAAAAATAAAACACGAAAAGATAGGAACATTATGAATCAATCTACTAAACTCAACAGTACCATTCTCAAATCGGTCTCCAAGCCCGGCAGATATGCGGGTGGCGAGTACGGTGAGATCATTAAAAATAAAGAAAACATCAAGGCGCGCTTTGCCTTCTGCTTCCCCGATACGTATGAAATCGGCATGTCCAATTTGGGTATGCGCCTGCTTTACGGTGCGCTCAATCAATCTGATGACATTTGGTGCGAGCGTGTATTTACACCTTGGACCGATATGCAGGAGAAGATGCGCGAGCATAACCTGCCCCTGACCGCGCTTGAAAGCGGCGATCCTCTCGCATCTTTCGACTTTATCGGCTTTACCCTGCAGTATGAAATGTGCTACACCAACGTGCTCAACATGCTGGCCCTGGCAAAGCTCCCCCTGCGCACCAAGGATCGCGGTGAAAATGACCCCATCATTATTGGTGGCGGTCCCTGCTCCTACAATGCCGAGCCGATTGCAGACTTTTTTGATATGTTTAACATTGGCGAGGGTGAGGACATGCTTCCCTCTATCGTTCGTCTTTACATTCAAATGAAGGACGAAGGTCGCTACACGCGCAAGGACTTTTTGCACGAAGCGGCACAGACCATTCCCGGTGTTTACGTTCCCTCACTTTATGAGGTGACCTACAACGAAGATGGAACCATCAAAGCGTACACCCCTGTGTATGATGATATTCCAAAGCAAGTTACCAAGCAGATCATTAAGGATTTGGATAAGGTATACTTCCCCGATAAGGTGGTTATGCCCTACATCGAAACAGTACACGACCGCATTATGCTCGAGGTGTATCGCGGTTGCATTCGCGGTTGCCGCTTCTGCCAGGCAGGTATGGTTTACCGCCCTGTGCGCGAGAAGAGTGCGGATGTTCTTAATCGCCAAGCTAAGGTGCTTTATGACTCCACGGGATATGAGGAAATTTCCTTGGCTTCCCTTTCTATCAGCGACTATACGGCTCTTGAGCCGCTTTGCGATAAGCTCCTCAACTGGACCGATGACAACATGGTCAGCCTTTCTTTGCCGTCTCTGCGCGTAGATAGCTTTAGCAAGGATTTGATGCGCCGCATCGAGTCGGTTCGTTCTTCTTCTCTTACCTTTGCTCCCGAGGCAGGTACGCAAAGATTGCGCGACGTTATCAACAAGAACGTGCGCGAGGAAGAGGTCATGCGCGCCGTAAACGTTGCTTTTGATGCACGTAAGAGCTCTGTTAAGCTCTATTTTATGAATGGGCTTCCCACCGAAACGCTTGAGGATATTGAGGGTATTGCAACCCTTGCCGAGCACGTGGTAGATGCCTACTATCAAAATCCCAACCGCAATCGTGCGCGCCCCGTTCAAGTAACCGTCAGCGTTTCTTGCTTTATTCCCAAGCCCTTCACCCCCTTCCAATGGGAAGCACAGGACACTATGGAAATGCTTGCCGAAAAGCAAGAATATCTCAAATCCAAAATCAAAAACAAGCATATCAGATACGTACACCACGATGCAAAGGTTTCGCGCATTGAAGCGGTTCTCGCCCGCGGTGACCGTCGCCTTGGCGATGCTCTTGAGCTCGCTTGCCAAGAGGGCTTCTGCTTTGATGCTTGGGATGAATATTTCGATTATGATAAGTGGCTCTCCGTATTTGAGCGCACCGGTGTTGACCCTGCGTTCTATGCCAACCGCAGGTTTGGCAACGACGAGGTTTTGCCTTGGGATATCATTGATTGCGGCGTAAGCAAGGAGTTCTTCTTGCGCGAACAGGCAAAGGCTTACGGTGAGACCACCACCCCCAACTGCCGCGAGCATTGCTCGGCGTGCGGTGCCAACAGATTAGGCGGCGTGCGCGCAGTTTGCCCCGGTTGCAAGGAGATGGCACAAACAGAGAGTGATGAGCCTCTGCCCCAAAAGCAGGACAAGAGTGCTTGGGAGCCCATTGAGGATGCGAGAATCGTTCGTATCAAATTCCGCAAAGTGGGAGATTTGCAATACATTTCTCACCTCGATTTGCAACGTACCATTGCGCGCGTATTGGTTCGTGCAAACATTCCCATGTGGTACACCAAGGGCTTCAATCCCCACGCTAAGGTCGTATTTGGACTTCCCCTCTCGGTTGGCACACAAAGCGAGTGCGAATTTATCGATTTGCGCGTAGATAGAAACATTCCTTGCGAGGAAGTTAAAAATCTGCTCAATCGCGAACTGACCGAAGAGATGCAAGTGCTTGATGCTTATGAGCCGACCACAAAGTTTGCCGACATCTCGTGGGCAAGATATGAGATCGACCTCAACTTTGCAGGAGCAAACCAAGAAATGGCCGAAAAGCTGCAAGCGCTCTTTACCTCCTCTCCCCTTTTGGTAATGAAGAAGTCCAAGTCGGGTGAGCGTGAGGTTGACTTGACACAAATGATTCGTCAGTTCAACACAGCTTGCACCTCTGACGGTAACATTGCCATTACAGCAATTCTTCGTGCAGGTAACACCGAAAACCTCAACCCCGAAATGCTGATTGGCGTTGCCAAGGAGCGTTTGGGCATTCTTTCGGGTGACCCCACACAAGAAACCTATTCGATTCTGCGTACCAACGTTTACACCGACGACGGTGTAACAGAATTCAAATAAAAAGAAAAGAGCGCAAATGCGAAAGCATTTGCGCTCTTTTTTATTTTAGAATTTCGGAAAGATTATTTTGAATTGCCGCGGCAACGTCGGGTTTGTTCATAGAGTAAACGTGCACGTTGGTAATTCCGTTGGCAAAAAGGTCGATGATCTGATCGGTCGCGTAAGCGATGCCTGCCTGCTTCATTGCCGCGGGAGTGGTGCCGAATTTATCAACCAAGGACTTAAAGCGTTGCGGCATAAAGGAGCCTGAAAGCTTGATGGCTCGCTCAATTTGGTTGCCGTTTGTGATGGGCATAATGCCGGGAATGATGGGCACGGTGATACCTGCCGCACGGGTCTTGTACAAAAAATTATAAAGCAAATTGTTATCGAAGAACATTTGGGTGGTCAAAAAGTCGCAGCCTGCGTCGACCTTTTCCTTCAAATATTTAATATCTTCCATTTGGTTGGCACTTTCGGGGTGGATCTCGGGATAGCACGCGCCACCAATGCAAAAATCCGCTCCGCTTTCTTTGAGTTCGCGCACAAGATCGACCGCATGGCGGTAGGACCAATTAGAACGGTCTGAGTCGGCAAGTTCGGGCGTGAGGTCACCGCGCAGAGCCATTACGTTTTCAATGCCTGCGGCGCCAAGTTCTTCGATCTTTCTTCTAACGGTCTCCTTTGTGGAGGAAACACACGTCAGGTGTGCAAGCGTGGGTACGCCGTAGGTTTCTTTTATGTTCTTGGCAATCTCCAAGGTATAACGGCTTGTTCCTCCACCGGCGCCGTAGGTAACGCTCATAAACGAGGGCTGCAGCTTTGCAATCTCCTCGGTTGCAAGTCTTACACTTTCAAACGAGGTGTCTGTTTTGGGTGGAAAAACCTCAAACGAAAGCGAAAGCTTGCCGCCCTCAAAAAGTTTTGTCAGCTTCATACTCTTCCCTGACCTTTCTTTGTTCTTTCATCATTATAGCACCTTTTGACAAAAAAATCAAGAGGTATAAAGAAAAACCCCACCGCCTTTTGGCGGTGGGGTTGATTGCAAAAAGCTGATCTTTATCAGACGCCTGCCCCGGGATTGAGAAGCATGTCGATCGTTTCGAGCATAGTGCCCTCGATACGGCCAAGACCTGCAACGATGCCAGCGTGCTCAGACTCCAGAACGTTAGGAATTTGATACAGCTTTTCTTCAATACCGCCCCAAGAGGGGAACAGAAGTGCCATATCATAAACCATGGAGGTTCTGATGATGTCCATTGCGTTACGAGAGCCGTTGTCAGCAGCTGCCGGCAGATATACGGTTCTGTCGTAGTAAGCGTGCATGGTGGAATCCGGAATGCTGGAGTAAGAAGCCATGATTTGCATCATGCGGAATGCATTTTCCTCATTGTTTACAAGGCTGGGGATTGCCCAAAGGTGTGCCCAGTTGTTGAAGTAAACAACGCTGTGGTATTCGGTGCCTGCCTCATAGATCGGGATAGGAAGAATACCGTACTCGAATCCTGCATAAGGATAGATCTCTTGTCTTACGTTGAAGAGAGAGCAATCTGCAAACAGAACGTCACCGGTAAGGAAGTTCATGTTAAGAATTGCAGAAGCCTCGTGAGGGATCCAGTTGTTAACACCAACCTTACGGTTGAAGTGTTCGAAGATGTAATCGTACAGAGTTTGGTTAGCGGTTGTTTGAATAACAAACTCAGGAATGCCCTCTTCGCCCTTAGTGGTAATACGTCCGCCGGAGCCGTAGTAGTACCAAAGAGCAGAATAGAGGTATTGATGGTAACCAACAGTATCGCCACCGGGATACTTGTTGTCATTGTTTGTACCATTGGGGAGAACGTGGAGCTCGCCACCGTCTTGACCTGCATCAACGTTTGCAAGCTGTGCAATAGTCAGCATGGTATCCATGGTCCACTTGTTTTCAAGTACGAGGTTATAGATGTTGTTGTATGCAGTGTCACCTTCGAATTGTTCGATGATGGCTTCAACGATATCTGCATAGAACTCCATGTTAACAATGGAAAGACCTGCAACGTCCATGGTGGAAACGTTCATGTCACCACTTACAAAGTAGAGTTTGTTACCGATAGAAAGCTCGTTGATGGAGTTTTGGTCGAAGGATGCGTGGGTCAGATCGAGATATTGGTTCTCTTTCAGGTTACGCAACAGGTTTTGAGTAGCTGCTTGTGCTGCAGGCTTAGCGGTGATGATGGTAAGATCGTAACCGTCACCGTTGGTGTAAGCTGCAAGCAGGTGCTCGATTTGGCTTCCGTCAGAAGCTACTTGGCGAATTTTACAATTGTAGTCACTTTCAATCTGCTTATTTCTGTTGTAAACAGCGTAAGAGATTGCGTCGGCCTCACTGTTGGCTTCATCGATCCAGAAGTCGATGCAACGGTAGTCGTTATTACCGTTGTTAACTTGAGCCTTGTGTGCGTCGGGGCTGGTGCCTGCAAAATCACGAACGTATGCCTTGTAGGTATAGCCGTTCATGTTCAGCTGTTCGGGCATTACAACACCGCCATACGGGTCTGGGGTGGTTTCCTCTTCAATGTTTCCGCCACCTTCTCCGCCACCGTTGTTGCCGCCGGAGGGAGTTGTAGTAGTGTCATCACTGGGAGGAGGAGTTTGGTGTGTTGGTGTGTTGTTTTTGTTACATGCAGCAATGCAAGGAACAATCATGCACAAAGCCAACAAGAGGATGAAAACTTTTGTGATGTTTTTCATGGTTTCTCCTTCTTGATTTTTTTATTTTCAATAAAAATTATTGAACAGTTTGGGGGTTTTTGAGTTTCTCTACAGTATCCTGCAACAATTGGTTAATAGAAGCCTGATTGGTTACGTTGGTAGCATATCTACCTTGGTAGTCAATTGTAAGCTCACCCAAGGTAAGGGTGCCCAATTTGTTCCAGTCATACAGCAATGCAATATCATAAACCATGGAGTTTTTGATGATATCCATTGCCTTGCGAGAACCTGCATCGGTTGCCATATTGAGATACAAGGTTCTCTCATAGTAAGCATACATGGTAGAATCGGTGTAGTTAACGTTGGAGTATGCCGCAAAAATGTTCATCATTTGCGCAGCAACCTCTGCATCGTTTGTCATGTTGGGAATTGCCCACAAGTGGTTGCAGTTTGTAAAGTTAACAACACTGTTGTATTCCATTCCCTCTTCGTATGTGGGATTGGGAAGAATTCCGTATTGGAAGGGGGATGCTTCATAAAGCTGAACTCTGATATCATACAGCGTCATATCTGTAAACAAGCAACGACCGGAGGAAAACGTATTCCATCTATCGCCGGAGTAGCCGTTGGGTAACCAAGAAGCATTGTCACCGGTTTTGGTGTTGAACTTTGCAAACAGATAATCAAACAGATCGTTGTACTTTTCAATAACAAGCTTGGGGTTGCCTTCTTCATCGATCTCGGTCAAGCGTCCGCCCGAGCCGTAGAAGTAGTAAACGCCCATACCCGTATACGCAAAATATCCAAGAATATCACCGGGCTGAGAGCCAAGCGCTTTTCCGTCGGAGTCATCTACGTCGGAGTTGATCGTTGTGCACATCTCAAGCATTGTGTCAATGGTCCATTTTTGGCTCAAAACAATACTGTAGATATCGGCATAGGTAGGATCGTTATCAAAAAGCTCAACAAAAGTTTCAATGTAGTCGTTGTACATTTCGAGGTTTACAAGCGTGGGGCCGCAAACCTCCATGGTGGAAACGTTCATATCACCGCTGAGGTAATAGAGACGGTTGCCAAGAGACAACTCCTTGATGGAGTTTTGGTCATACGAGGGATGTGCAAGATCAAGAGATTCCATTTCCTTGAGGTTGCTCAAAAGATTTTGTGTAGCTGCATTTGCCGCTGCACGCGCCAAAATTACAGTCAAGTCAAGCTTTTCTGTATTCATATACAACAGCTTGAGCTGCTGTGTCATATCGCCGTTTTGATTGATTTGCTTGATGCGAACGTTATAGGTATCTTCTATCTTCGCATTTCTGGAATATACCGCATATCTGATAGCATCGGTTTCACTCTCTGCTTCACTTACCCAAAAGTCGATGGCGCGGTAGTAGTTGTTACCCCATGCCTGCATTTGGCTTTCGGTAGCACCTGCTGTGCCGGTACGGATAAGTGCTTTATAGGTATACGGTGTTCCTTCGGAGCCGAAGTCTACCGGATCAGGCAAGGGCGGAAGTTCTTCTTCCTCTTCGTCACCGCCGGGGTTGCCCTCTTCCCCACCGTCGTCTGCAGGAGTGGTTTCTTCTTGGTTATAGCCACCGTTATCGGGATCGGTAGAAACGGGCTTGTGATGTTCTTCCGGTTTGTTACAAGCAACCAAACAAGCGAACAGGCATGCAAGCATTAGCAGCATAGCGATCAGTCGCACAGAATGCTTCATATCCTTATTCTCCTTAATTAAATAGTAAAAACAAGACGTCACCACTGACGCGCACGGATGTACGCGTCGGTGAAATTTTAAATATTAGTCGAGAACGGAACCGGGATTCTTGAAGAGCTCGATGGTTTCTTCAAGCTGAGGAATAGCACTAACGTTCATTACGCTAACGAGAGTACCGTGGTTATTGGTGCTTCTTCTATACCACAGTTCGGAGAGCTCGCTTGCCCATCCGCCCCAGTCGTACAGGAGTGCGATATCATAAACGGTGGAGCCCTTAATGATATCCATTACCTTACGTGCGCTTTGGTTGGGAGCTACGGTGAAGTAGAGGGTTCTGGTGTAGTAACCTTCCATGGTGGAGCCTTCCTTCTTAAGGTTGGAGTAAGCTGCCATTACGTTCATCATAACTTGTGCCTTTTCGAGATCGGTGCAAAGGCTGGGTATTGCCCAAAGGTGAACGGTGTTGTAGAAGTATACAACAGAGTTGTAGCTATCGCCCTCTGCATATACGGGAGTAGGAAGCAGACCGTATTCGAAGTCACCGTTGAGGTAGAGGTCCTTACGAACGTCCCACAGAGTCATATCGGTGAACAAAGTGGTTGCGTTGGTAATGAAGTTTGCCTTTCTGGGACCGGAGAAGCCATAGGGGTAGTTCATGTTACGTTGAGAAGGATGGAGATTATCAAACAAATAAGTAAACAGTTCTTGGTTCTTGGGGTTTTGAATTACAAACTCGGGAGAACCTTCATCGGTCATTTGGGTCAAACGTCCGCCTGCACCGTAGAAGTAGTAAACTGCAGAGGAGCTATATTGGAAGTATCCAACGTCGTCTTGGTCAGAAGCGCCAAGTGCACCGTCGGTGGTGTCTGCGTCGATAGAAGCAAGTTCTGCGATTTCGAGCATGGTATCTACTGTCCACTTGCCGGCAGTTACAAGGTTGTAAATATCAGCGTAAAGAGGATCGTTGAAGTACTCGATGATACCTTCGGAGAACTTTTCGTAACGTTCGATGTTAACAACTGTAGGAGCAACGGTATCCAAGGTGGAGATGTTCATATCACCGCTGAGGTAGTACAGCTTGTTAGCCATAGAAAGCTCTCTGATGGAGTTTTGGTCATAAGCCTCGTGAGTAAGATCAAGACCGGAAAGGCTCTTGAGGTCGAGGAGCAGATTTTGTGTTGCAGCAGTTGCAGCAGATTTTGCCAAGATGATGGTGAGGTCAAACTTTTCGCTGTTTTGGTAGAATCTGTTCATTTCTTGTGCCATGTTAATGGTTTGAGAAATTTGACGTACCTTAACGTTGTAGTCGTTTTCAACCTCTTTGTTACGCATATAAACAGCGTATGCCAAAGCATCTTCGGGTTCGCCTGCATTAGGATCTACCCAGAAGTCTTCGCAATAGAAGGAGGGGTTACCGTCTTCCATGGTGTCGCCACCGGTAGCAGTGTTGGAACGAACGTATGCACGGTAGGTGTAACCGTTCATATCGATCTTGTCGGGCATTACAATGCCGGAGCCTGCGGGAGTGGTTTCTTCTTCGCCACCGCCAACGTTGCCGCCATTGCCACTGGGAGTGGTAACGGTGTTTTCATCGCTGGGGGGAGGAGTTTGGTGAGTGGGGGTCTTATTTTTGTTACATGCAGCAAGGGTGGAAACCAGCATTGCGATAGCAAGCAACAGAACTAAGATTCTAGCAATGTTCTTCATTGTTTTTCTCCTTGTTTGATAATTTATATAACCCGAATCCTGCTCGGGAATTATATACGTTTTTGTGGTTCCTTTTTGGGAAAGATTAGAAAGAAATTTCGCGCTTTTCGTCTGCCGATTGATAAATTGCATCAAGCAGCTTTGCGCTTTCGAGAATTGCGCTGATGTGGCTACGGTTGCGACGGCCGGTTTCGCAAGCATCCAGGAAATCGCGGTCTTCGCGGTAGTACATATTGGGGATCTCGAAGTCGGGGCGCTCTTCGGTCAGGTCATCCTTGTAGAATGTAAAGTGACCGCAGTAGTCAAGTCTTACGCCGCCCTTATCGCCAAGAAAGTCGATGAAGGTATCTTTTTTGGCAATGTTTTGCGCCCATGCGCCGTTGAAGGAGATGGAAGCCTTGTTGGTGCGGATGAAACCGGTTACAAAATCGTCAACGTCGTTAACGCCGTTTTCAAGATTCTTGGTTTCTTCTGCCCACATGCCTGCGTATTTATACGCCTTCATATCCTTTGCCATTTCACTGTAGGTGTTGGCACTAACGGTTTTGAGCTCGGCACCGCCGAGGATGTAGAGGATGAGGTCGAGGTAGTGAACGCCCCAGTCGATGAGAACGCCGCCGCCCGACTCTGCCTTGTTGGTAAAGGAGCCACCAAGACCGGGGATGCTACGGTGTGCACGGAAAGAGCAGTAAACGTGATAAATGTTACCAAGCTCGCCTCTCTTGTTCATTTCGGCAATACGGCAAACCGATTCTTGGAAACGGTTGCATACACCGATGTTGAGCAGTTTGCCCTGCTTTTCAGCTTCGTCTGCCATCTCTTTGGAGAGCGCATAGTTGACGGTGATGGGCTTTTCACACATAACGTTCTTGCCTGCCTTGAGCGCATCCATAGTGATTACGTAGTGCGCATAGTTGGGGGTCAGAACGAATACGGTTTCTACCTCAGGGTCAGCCAGAGCGATCTTGTAATCGGTGATGGCTTGTTCTGCGCCGTATTTTTCTACTACGGCATTTGCCTGTTCGATGAGCAGGTCGCACGCGTATTTGATGCGTACGTCTTCCATTTGGGCGAGTGCGGGAAGGTGTGCAAAGTTTGCAATTCTACCGCATCCGATAATGGCAATGGTCTTTTGCATGGTTTTAGTTCTCCTTTATTATTTTTCTCAAATAATTGGCTGCAAGTGTAATATCGTCGGCAGGGGTTGCGCCGGCCTCGCGCTCGATGGTAAGGAAGCCGCGGTAGCCGATATCCTCAAGTGCTTTGAGGTAAGCTACAAAATCAACGCTTCCCTCTCCCAAGGGAGTTTCGCGGAAGGCGGTGATACCTGCCATATCCTCGGGCATGGGAATGACCCGATAGATATATTCGGGGTTGGTGCGCTTGAGCATTACGCCGTCCTTTGCGTGTGTGTGAACGATGTATTTCTTCAAGCGGTGAACAGCTTTTGCGGGGTCGTCGCCCGTAACCATAACCAGGTTTGCAGGGTCAAGGTTAACGCCAACGCCGCAAGAACCGAGAGAATCAAGGAAATCACCAAGGACCTCTGCGGTCTCGGGTCCTGTTTCAACTGCGAAATGCGCCTTCATGCTGTCGGCATATTCGGCCAGCTCTTGGCAAGCCTCTTGCATGATCTTGTAGCGATCACAGCTCTTATCCTCGGGAACAACACCGATGTGAGTGGTGATAATGTTGGTCTCCATATCCAAAGCAAGGTCAACGACTCTCTTGGAGCGTTCTACGTAGATCTTGTTGGACTCGACACTCATGAAACCGTGGCCGAAGTCGCCGCAAATAGCGGAAAACTTAACGCCGTTATCCTTTGCAAACTGCAACAGCTCGCGACGGCGCTCTGCCGTGAATTTTTCGGGAACAAAATCGCCACGGGTACCGTACATTTGAATACCGTTAAGGCCAAGCTTGCTCGCCTCTTTGATTGCTTCGTGAATCTCCTTGCGGAAAGATTCAACTACAACTCCAATGGGAAATTGATACATAGGTCCTCCTTACGCGCGTGTGTGCACTCTCACACGTGTGCGTACGCGCACGAAACAATTATGGATAATACATTATAACATAATTTGTGCTATTTGTCTATACTTTTTTGGATTTTTGTGCAATTTTTTCTTCATTTTGTTCATAATGTCATAAAGCCATCACTGTGCCGACAAAAAAGCTCTAAAACTCCCCTTCCCTCGACGAATTTCTTGCACATTTTTCCCTCTTCGTCATAATATGATAGCAGAGGAGCAAACCCAGCGCTCCTCACCTATTTTTTGACGGAGGAAGAACTATGAATACCTGCTTTTGCAATCTGTTTGAGAACAACACCCTTTGGTTGATCATCATTGCTATCA
>JAGBSQ010000254.1 GCA_017631775.1 Clostridia bacterium
GGTGTACAATTTGTTTGTCGCGATGCACGAGGATATCATAGGCTACCGCTTAGATTGCTATCTGAACGATCAAAAAATCGATCCCTCTCAAACAATTTATGTCAATAACGGTGATCGCATTTATCTCCAAGAATCCGGCGCCTCTCTTGATGAGGAATACCCCTGTATTCACGTTTGGTTCGAAGGCGTTTGCATGCAATGCGGAATTGTTTGCATGCACGAGACTTGGGGCGATAACGGACAGTGCCTTGCTTGTGGCTTTTGGATGGGAGTGAATCTGCTTGAGATCGAAATTCACGAAAACGGCGAGTTTCGTTACTTTGCGGGCGGCTATCTTCAAACGACTGTACAAGAGCTCATGTTGGCTTACTATGGCCCCTATCCGTGGGATTATTGGGAGTCCACCTATGTATTCTATTTCAACGGTGTTCTTGTTACCGACGGTTCTTACATCATCACCGAGCATGGCATTCTCAATCTTGTTACACGTAATTATTGATACACGTCTATAAAAAACGAGGCCTTTTCCGCTTGGAAAAGGCCTCGTTTTGTACTATTTGATTTTAAAGCGCTTTTGAAATTTGGCAAAGTAAAGAAGGATAAGGCGAGAGAGGCAAAAGTCGTAAAGAACAAACGCGACCACGCCAAGCACAACCGTTGCGGCAATCACCAACCAGCCGCCCGTGGTTTCGAGCAGGGCAGGGGCAAAGAGCCACATTGCCGCCCACATAAGGGCAAGGGAGGCAACCAAAATGCCAAACTTGAGCGCCCAAGCCGGCAGGCGAGCCATCTTCTTCTCAATCTTTTGCTTGAGGATGGGATAATATCCTGCCAAGAGCGCGTAAAAGAGAACGGGTGTTTTTAAGGGGAGAATGAAAAGTGCCACGGTCGAGGTAACGATCCAAATCAACCAAGGGTAAGGGCCGCCGATTTCAATTACGGCATACGTAACCAAAAGCGAAGCCATAATGGCAACGGTAATATCAAGCACCTCAATCACTGCACCAAGTCCCAACATAACAACACCGAGAGCCGAAAGCATGGCGCTAACGGTTAGGTATTTGACCTGAATAGAGGCTTTTTTCGACATGGCATCCTCCCAATCAACAACAGGGGATCAAGTCGCCGCCCATCATTTCGCAACAGCAATCGGCGCAAATGAGCTGCGAGCAGCAGTTGCAGGTATCATCACTTGCAGAGGCTTGGCGGTAGCCGTATCCGTATCCTGCGGTTTGTGCGCGGAGCTGGTCGCGTGCCGCGCGATACTCTTGGTTGTAGGGGTCCATCGCACAAGCGCGGTCAAACATATTCAAGGCATCGGTAAAGTAGCCGCGCTTATAAACGGTGCAACCCATAAGAAAGAACCATTCGGCATTTTGCATGGTGGGGGACATTGAGCGCAAAATTTGTTCGGCTTTGGCAATTTCGTTATCGTTAATGAGCTTGCGCACCTCGGCAAATTGCGCATTTCCGGAGGATGAGTTTGCACCGGGGTTGCCGCTGTAACGGTAGTCACCGCCGCCCTGCGACTGTGTATTTGCACCGCCTGCGCGCATTTTTTGAATTTCATCGTAAGCCGCATTGATCTCCTGCATTTTTTCGTTTGCAAGGTCGGCAAGGTCGCTGTCCTGATATTTATCGGGGTGATATTTGCGCGCCAGATCACGGTAGGCCTTTTTTATTTCTTCGTCAGTAGCGCTGGGGGAAACACCCAACACCTCATAGGGGTTTTTCATGTTCGTTGATTTCACCTTTCCAAGCTTGTTGCAAAATACGGTCAGCCGCCTTTGGCAGACCAAGATAAAGGACGTTGCAAAGAATTTCCCGAATTTCGGGGGTGGGGAAGCTGTCAATCAGCAAAAACGCGTTTTCCGCATCGGCAAGATAACGTTTGAGGGAGATGGCAATGCTCTCGGCATTTTCCTGTGTCATTCCGTCTCCAAACAGGCGCACAAAGGGGTTAAAGGAGCCGCTTGCAAGATCGTCGCGGTAATCGTCGGCGGCATCGATCAAATAGATCCAATGACCAATGGCACGCCCGAATGCGGTGGCAATGCGAGCTTGGGTACCGCCAAGACCCTCGCAGAGAACCGCGCCCATCAAATCGCCAAAAATTGCCGCAGGCGCATCCGCACTTGGTGGAGCGGAGGTGTCTTTTTCATACGCGCGCAGTTTTTGCAAAAGGGAAGAGACGGTCGCGTCCAATTCGGGGTGTCGGTGTTTGGCGCGACGGTAAGCCGAAGAGAAGAAGCCGGATGCCGCACGCGCGCGCAGTTTTTTGAGGCCTTTTTCGTCGGCCACGTCATCTCGACATTTATGATAGGTAAGAATGGCAGAGGCATCCGCGCAGTATGCAAGAGCGGGGGAACCTACAGCCGAATTCCTTTTCTTTATGGGGTGAACAAGGCAACGCTTTTTTTGCAGCTCCAAAACCTCGTTTGTCAAAGCCATGCGAAAAGCCGCCAAAAAAGCGAAATCGTAGCTGAGTGAGAGACGGGAGCATTGACCTGTACATTTGCCCATTTGGCGGCAAAGACCGCAGTAAATAGCGCGATAGCATTCCGAGTCGCGCAAACGCAATTCGGGGGCATCGGTGCGAATGTAGCCTATCATCTCCTCACTCCTTTCCAAGTATTTTATCCTCATCTATATATCATACCGCATTTGTCTGTAAATTTCAAGAATATTCTGTGTTTTTTTGCGAAAGTTTTTGCCGCCGATAAATTTTTTTGAAAGGAAAATAAAAAAATCCAAAAAAAATCGCAATAAACTATTGACAAATGGGCAAGAATGGTGTATAAAACCA
>JAGBSQ010000255.1 GCA_017631775.1 Clostridia bacterium
ATTTACATTTTATTTACATTTGCAAAGCCAACTTTACACAAAAATCGCCATTTTACTCCCAAAAATTGCATCATCCAAAGCGTCCTCAACTTCAAAGAAAATCAAGACGCAAAAAAGCCACCCATTTGGGTGGCTTTGCGTGGTGGACCATCAAGGACTCGAACCTTGGACCGACCGGTTATGAGCCGGTGGCTCTAACCAACTGAGCTAATGGTCCGTTGGTCTTTTAATATTATATCTTATCGGCGCCCAAAAGTCAAGTGCTTTTGCTTTTTTTCGCATTATTTTTGCCAGAGACCAATTTTTCTTGCATTCGACACGGCCTGTGTGGTATGATGAGGACAACCCTACATCAAAGGAGAAAATTTATGAAAAACCTTCTTATCCTCTGCCTGATTTTGGCCCTCTTTTTGTGTTCCTGCGCAAATGAAGCGACCGGCGAAGAATTGCAAACCACAACGCCTGCCGATTCCTCTGACGTGTTCGATCGGATCGCTCTTGATGCCGCTGAAGCGCGTGCCGATTATTATCAAAACTTGGTTGTTGAATTGCAAAAGGAGATCGTTTCTATCAAAAACGCGCATGCTTCGGCAAAGGTTGAGTACGAATCGCGCATTGAAGAATTGGAAATCGCTTTGGGAATTCCCGAAGCCGCTCCGCCCTCGGATTTTCAATACACCACAAAGGACGGAGAGATTACCGTTACCGCCTATGTGGGGAGCGAAAAGGTAGTTTCTATTCCCGAAGAGATTGGCGGCTGCCCCGTGACCTACATTGCCGATGCCGCTTTTGAGAATAACCGAGGAATAGAAAAGGTTATTCTCCCCAAAACACTCCGAGGCATTGGTTGGTTTGCTTTTCGCGGTTGCATTGCCCTCTCTGAAATAGAGGCTCCCGCAAGCATTGAAAAAATTGAATACGGCGCGTTTGACAACTGCAATGCAAAGCTAACCTTGCTCTGCCCTGCGGGCTCCTATGTTGAAGAATACGCGCAAAGCTATGGGTATAGCACAAAAAACATATAATAAAAAATCCTATCCGATTGGATAGGATTTTTTATCCAATTCTCTCCACGGTGTCGGTTTCGATAGCGCGGATAAAGGCGGTGGCGGTGTAAATTTTATAATCTCCCACGCGAGCGCCGTTGTCGATGTCGGCTATCTTGTTTTGAAAATAACACGAAAGCTTAATGGGAACGGGGTTTACGATAAGAATTTTGGGAAGCTCTCTATCGTACGTAATATCTTTTACGGTAGTGTGACTGTAAAGAGTTGCCTTAAACAAGCTAAAGGAATGGATAAAATGCAATGCCCCCGATGGGTGAATTGCCAAGGGCAACAGTCTTTTGGGCGCCCCCACAAGCTTGCAGGAGTAGGTCTTTTTGTGGGTCGTTACCTGAAAACTTTCGCCTCGGCAAACGCGAAATGCCGAAAGATAAGGACGCTGAATTTTGGTCATCTCAAAGCCCATTTCCCTGCAGGATTTTTGAAGCTGCCTCAAAAACTTTTTGCGCGCGAACATAACGCGCAAGAAGTTTGCCGAGAATGCAAGGAGTATAACGAAAACGACGGCGACAATAAGCAAGGGAGACGCGTACATTTGCGCAAGCTTGTAAATAAGCGGAATATAGCGCGTTACAACATCCCAAATGAGCAAAAATGCGAAGGGAGTGACAGCATAAACCGCAATCAAGATAATAATGGCGTTGCGCTTTTGCTTTTTGTCCATATAATCGCGTTTTTCGTTGTCATCACGCCAAAGTCTAATGGCAGAAAGGTTTGCCCAAACGTAAACCGCCAGCATTAAAACGAGATAGACAAGCAAAAGTTTTCCTATTCCAAGCCTGCCAAAAAGAAAGAGAACGGTAGGCGTGGTTTTTGTAAGCGGAAACACACAGAACAAAAGCACGATTGCCGCATAACCCAGCCAAAAATGCAAGTGCCCCAAAAGGAACTTGATGTGGTTCCCTATTGACCTCTGTGGCATATTTTGCAAAAAGCTTTCTCTCAGGGGTCTGTTATAGATCGCCATCCAGCGCAAAAAGGAATGATAAAACAATGGAAGGGTGCACACGGAGATGTAGGAATACGTGAAGAAGAAAAAGTGATTGTAATCCATTCTTGCAAACCAAAACTGAGGTACAAACACAAGTCCCAACCAAAGCCCCACGTACCAAAGGATATACGGCAAATACTGTTTGACTTTTTGCAAAAATTGAAAGATTTTTTCCATATTTGCCTCCTTTCTCTGTGTTATGCCTTTATTATATCACGCCGTGCTTTATTTTGCAAGAAACCATTGGTTTAAGCTTTGAAAAAATTAATCAATTGCAAAAATTGGGGTGATTGAGGAGCAAATTGATGAAGAAGCCGCCAAGAACAGAGCGCGCTTGGAAGCCGATTTGACGTGCGGTAACGGTATCGTACCAGTCGGTCATGGGAACACGGTCGAGAGAATCGCGTGTCATATTGGTCATGGATTTGTAAACGGCCTCTGTATATTCGGGTACGTCAGCCATAACGGTGGTCCATGCCATCCAGTCGAGCTTAGTGTAGTTTGCGCGAGAATCGAGCGGAACACCGTACTCGTTCATTTTTTCGGTATAAACGGCAATCTCTTCGCGTGCTACCTCTTCACCAAAGAGTCCGAGGCTAAGGAAGCGATCCCAAACCATGTTGTACTTAAGGCTCCAAGTATCTTCGCGGTCAAAGGTAAGTCGCCAACCCTTGCCGTTTTGCTTTTTGGCTTCCTTTACCCAACGCGCTGCCATATCCTTGGCAATGGCGGTGTACTTCTCTTCTTTGTACAGTTGACCAAACGCGCCAAGTGCCACGATGGCCTTGATGCTGAGGTTGCAGTTTTGTGCGAGGTGGCCGGCAAAGTCATCGGTGCAGAGTTGGTTTTCGGGATTGTATCCGTTCTCTACGAGGTAATCTGCCCAAACCTGCAAAAGCTCACGGTTTTCATCTGCCATGGTGCGGTTGCCGTCGGCACGGGTTGCCGCCGCAATGGTGAGAATGGCATTTCCGCATTCCTCTACGGGCATTTGGTATTTGAGTGCATTGCCACCGTAAACCTGACCGTTGCAAAGCGGATACTGTCCGCAATCGTGAGGTGCGAAGGAATAAGGCCATGCCTCGCTCTTTGCATAATCGAGAATGGGACGCATCATGCCGCGTACAAGCTCGGGGTTGTAAATGAGATAGAGCGGAATGGAAGGATATGTAACGTCAAGCGTTGCCATGCAACCGTTGGAGAAATTCTCCTTGGAGAAGAACATCATTTCCCCATCAATAAGGCAGAGCTTGTGTGCCGCAACGGTTTGGCGGTAAGCCAAGGCACCGAGCTTTGCATATTCGGGGGTGATCTTTTCCATTTTGGAGATAAGATCTGCATCGAATTTTGCACAAATTTCGCGCAGCTCATTGGCTTCTTCGACGGCTACCTTGAGCATGGTATCGAAATCACCGTAAACGGTTTTGTAGTAAGCATCGATATCGCGATGGAAGTATTGAATGGATTTGATATCGTCATACGCGAGCACAAAAACGTCGGAAAGCTTTTCGGACGTAGCGCGCAAAAGCGGAACGGTGTAGAAGCTGACGGGTTGTGTCAGGTCTGCATCCGCCTTCCAAGGACGAACGGTAAAGTTGGAAATACGGTTGTTGAGCACGCCAAGGCTTGCATTGGGGTGTACAAGATGCAAGTATCCCCAATCGATGCGCACGTTGTCGCCCGAACGGTTGAGAGGCTTTTGCTCATGATTACCCATCCAAACGTGACCTTCTTCTTGGAAGCAGTCGATTTGCTTAACGCATTGTCCGTCACCGCAAAGATAAGCGGCAGCATCAAAATATACGCTAAAGGTATGACCTTCCTCACGGGGGGTGATGTCATAGAAAATATAAGAAACGGGGCGCGAGAACACCTCGGGTCTATCAAGAAGCAGGGGCGTCAAAAAAGTGACGCGCAATTCGCACGCAGGGTGCGAGAATGTGTAAACGGTAGAAGTGGGATTAACAGTTACGTCGGTTTGTTCAAGTGCTTTTCCCTCTGGAAAATAGCGGTCGGTAACAGCGGTCTTGCCCATAAAGCGGTATTTTTCGCCGTCGATGGTGATAAAGCCGAACATGGATTGCAGAGCACCTGTCCAATGGCGAGTGTGGTCATCAGTGAGTTTGTCGGTAAAGCACCAAAGGCTAAAATAAGGGTCGTTTGTTACAAGCGGAATGGCAACCGGACGGAATTTTTGATTTTGGTTCATGATTTTTCTCCTCTTCTCTTCAAAAAAGTGGGATAAGTACACAAAATGGGCACGCTATCGGAAATAAACTTCACAGATGGACGTGCCCATTTAGGGATTTTTTCTAATTAAACGGAGTGAATGCCGTTTGCCTTGTCAGCATGCTCAGCATCAATGCCGTATTTCTTTGCCTTGCGGTACTCAAAGAACTTTTTGGATACCTCAGGGAACAATGCATAAGAGAGAACGTCCTCATCCTGCTCGAGGTACTGTGCAACCTCCGAGCGGAGTTGCTCAAGTTCGGGCTTAAGTGCATCTGCAGGGCGGTAATCGATGGGAGTTTCGTCACCAATGATCTTTTTGGTGAACTCAGGATCGATCGCTACGGGAGTTTTACCGTATTCGCCACGAACAATGCCCTTGAATTCCTTGGTAACAGTCTTGTATCTTTCGCCCATAATTACGTTAAATACTGCTTGGGTACCAACGATTTGGGAGGAAGGAGTTACCAGAGGAGGATAACCTACGTCTGCACGAACGCGCGGAACTTCTTCAAGAACCTCGGTCAGTTTATCGGACTTGCCTGCCTGTGCGAGCTGGCTCATCAAGTTGGAAAGCATACCGCCGGGAACCTGATATACAAGCGCGTTAACGTCAACCTTGAGCGCCTTGGGATTGAGAAGGCCGTTTGCAAGGTACTTTTCACGCAAAGGTGTAAAGTGCTTGGTAATCTTATCGAGATCGGTGAGCTGAATGCCGGTATCGTAAGGAGTGCCTGCAAGCGCTGCTACCAATGCCTCTGTGGGAGGCTGAGAGGTACCGAGCGCCATGGGAGAGATAGCGGTGTCGATTACGTCAACGCCTGCTTCTACTGCCTTCATAAGGGTCATGGAAGCAAGACCTGCGGTGTAGTGGGTGTGAAGCTGTACGGGAACCTTAACAGCCTCTTTGATGGTCTTTACGAGGTCGTAAGCATCATAGGGCTTGAGAAGGCCTGCCATATCCTTGATACAGATGGAATCTGCACCCATTTCTTCAAGTTGCTTTGCATACTTGGAGTAGTACTCCATAGTGTATACGGGACCCGTGGTGTAGGAAAACGCTGCTTGAACGTGTCCGCCCTCTTTGCGAGTAGCGTTGATAGCGGTTTTGAGGTTACGGGGATCGTTAAGAGCATCGAAAATACGAATGATATCGATACCGTTAGCGAGAGACTTTTGAACGAAATACTCTACTACGTCATCGGAATAGTGACGGTAACCGAGGATGTTTTGTCCGCGGAAGAGCATTTGGAGCTTGGTGTTCTTAACCTTGTCGCGAATAGCGCGCAGTCTTTCCCAAGGATCTTCGTTGAGAAAACGCATGCAAGCATCAAAGGTTGCACCGCCCCACGCTTCGAGAGAGTGGTAGCCTACTTTATCCATTTGTTCGAGGATAGGAAGCATCTCCTCGGTGGTCATACGAGTTGCGATCAGCGACTGATGGGAGTCGCGAAGCACTGTTTCTGTAATTTTTACTTTAGCCATTTTATTACTCCTATCAGGTTGAAATTAGCCGAAGAAGGACAGCAATACGCCTGCGGCAACGGCAGAACCGATAACGCCTGCTACGTTGGGGCCCATTGCGTGCATCAAAAGGAAGTTGGAAGGATCGGCTTTTTGTCCCTCTACTTGAGCAACGCGCGCTGCCATAGGAACATCGGATACGCCTGCGGAACCGAGAAGGGGGTTGATTGTGCCGCCCGAAATCTTGTTCATGATCTTAGCTGTAATCAAGCCACCAACGGTGGAGATCATAAATGCGGTAAGACCGAGAACAATGATCAAAAGTGTTCTTACGTCCAAGAAGGATTTTGCGGTTGCGGTTGCACCAACGCTAATGCCGAGGAAGATGGTAACAATGTTCATCAACTCGTTTTGTGCAGTTTTGGAAAGACGGTCGGTAACGCCGCAAACGTTGAGCAGGTTACCAAACATCAAGCAA
The DNA here is from genome assembly GCA_017631775.1 of Clostridia bacterium. The sequence continues at coordinate 6,227 of JAGBSQ010000255.1, forward strand.
CCGATCAGCACGAGTGCATCGGGAACGATGAGCGCTACAACAATGGTAACACAAATCGGGAACAAAATCTTTTCAACCTTGCTAACCTTGCGGAGCGCGGTCATTTTGATTTTTCTTTCCTTTTCGGTGGTCAACAGCTTCATAATAGGCGGTTGGATCATAGGAATGAGCGCCATATAGGAATATGCCGCAATCGCGATTGCACCGAGAAGCTCGGGAGCGAGGGTCTTTGTTACGGTAATTGCCGTAGGACCGTCGGCACCGCCGATGATACCGATGGAGGCTGCTTGCTCGGGAGTAAAGAAGCCCGAAAGAAGTGCGCCTGCAAATGCTACAAATACGCCAAGCTGTGCACCTGCACCGATGAGCAGGCTCTTGGGGTTAGAGATCAAAGGAGTGAAATCGGTCATGGCGCCAATGCCGATAAAGATAAGGCAGGGGTACAGACCGGTTTTAACACCGATGTAAAGAATGTCAAGCAGACCGCCGTGGCGAAGGATTTCGCCATAGTTGATGGGGTCGCTCGTCATAAAATAGGCCTCGTGGAACAATCCACCGCCGGGGAGATTGGTCAAAAGCATTCCGATTGCAATGGGAAGGAGCAAAAGCGGCTCAAATCCCTTGGCAATGGCAAGATACACGAGTACGCAAACAATGCCTAACATAACAATGGTTTGCCACCACTCTGCTTCTACACTGTTGATCAAACGGTAGATGCCTGTGGATTGCCAAAAGTTAGAAAGGCTTTCTAAAAGTGCACCCATAAACGTGTTTCCTTTCTGTCAAATTCAAAAAGCGGAATTTCCAAAAAGAAATTAGTTCATGGTTACGAGAACTGCATCGGTTGCAACAGATGCGCCTTGGGTTACTTCTACAGATGCAACAACACCGTCAGCGGGAGCCATGATGTCGTTTTCCATCTTCATTGCTTCGAGAACGCAGAGAACGTCACCCTTCTTAACGGTATCGCCAACTTTTGCGTTAACCTTGATGATGGTGCCGGGCATGGGAGCCTTAACAGAGGTAGCGCCTGCCTTGCCTGCGGGTGCTGCTGCGGGTGCGGGAGCTGCTGCGGGTGCGGGAGCTGCTGCAGGAGCAGGAGCTGCTACGGGAGCGGGTGCTGCTACGGGAGCAACGGGAGCTGCGGGTGCTACGTAAGGAACGTATGCTGCGCCATTAACTTCCTCAACTACTACATCATAAATTACGCCATTAACAGTTACACGATAGTTCTTCATAATATTTTACCTTTAACCTTTCAAAATTTAAGTTTAATTTGTTATTGTTTAATAGTTTGTTTGATTGGGAGATTGATTATCTTCTTGCGCCGCGTTTGCGTTCTGCGCGCTTGAAGGATACAACGCGGAATGCACCGGTCTCACCGGCCTCCGCTCTTGCGGCGGTAATTGCCGCGGTAATAGCCGCTACAACGGCTCCGTCATCTTCTGCTGCTGCAAGTGCTGCAGCAATGGCTGCGGCAATGGCTGCATCGTCTTGATTAGGAGCGGGTGCGGGAGCCGTCTTTTTGGGACGAGGCTCTTTTTCTTTCTTTTCACCCTTGTGCAATACAGAGTGCAAGATTTCGATCATCGCCCACAAAATTGCGAGAACCGCAAAAATGGTGAGCATTCCCATTAAGGTAACCGTGCCTGCTGTAGAAGCGCGTTCACTCATGGCGATCTCTTCACCCGGTATTGTCAGGAACATAGGTAGATATTTCATTGAGTTACCTCCCTATCAAAGAGGAAGATTGCAGTGCTTGCGCAGGGGTGCGCCTGCATTTTTCATCATCAGCATATAAACTGCTGCGCAAATGCGTTGACGGAGCTCGGTTGCCTTTACAACGTCATCAA
>JAGBSQ010000031.1 GCA_017631775.1 Clostridia bacterium
AGATCATCCTTGTTGATTTCTACGTTAAAGTGACCGCTGTTTGCAAGCAGTACACCGTCTTTCGTGTTTTCAAAATGGCGCTTCACAATTACGTCGGTACAACCGGTGAGGGTGACGAACAAACTGCCGTATTTTGCAGCTTCGTCCATGGGCATAACAGAGAAGCCATCCATGGTTGCCTCAATCGCTTTGATGGAGTCAACCTCGGTGACAATAACAACAGCGCCCATGCCTTTTGCGCGCATCGCAAAGCCTTTTCCGCACCACCCGTATCCTGCAATTACAACAGTCTTGCCTGCAACGATCAGGCTGGTGGCGTTCATAATTCCGTCAAGGGTGGATTGCCCGGTACCGTAGCGATTGTCAAACAAATGCTTGCAATCGGCATCGTTTACGTTGATCATCGTGAAGTCGAGAAGTCCTGCTTTTTTGCGTGAGAGCAGGCGATGAATATCCGTGGTGGTTTCTTCACAACCGCCAATCAGATTCTTTCCGTATTCGCGGCATTCGCCGTGAAGAAGGGAAATGAGATCTCCGCCATCATCAATGATGAGATTGGGGCAGCAGGAAAGTGTCATTTTGAGGTGCTCTTCATATTCTTCCATGCTGACACCGTGAACTTGGAATCCTTCGACTGCGAGCGCTGCCGCGACGTCATCTTGGGTGGAAAAGGGATTGCATCCCGCAAACCAAACCTCAGCGCCGCCCGCCCGCAAAACCTTTGCAAGATATGCGGTCTTTGCTTTAAAGTGGATAGACATCGAAATTTTCAAATCGGCAAAGGGTTTTGTTTTCTCAAATTTTTCCTTAATGGAACTGAGAATAGGCATATAAGAAGCTACCCAAGCAATTTTATAGGCACCCGAAGAGCCAAGGAAATATCTTTAATTTGACTTATAACACCCTATAATAAGACAAATATTGCTATTCTTTTGATTTTTAGTAAGACACGTGCGACAAAATGGGTGTCGTAGTTGTGGTTTTTACTCCTCGGAGAGACGTTTTACATGTGCGCGCATCTCGGGCATACGCTGTTTGCGGTATTCCGAGGGGGAAATCCCAAGTTGCTTGATAAATGCGCGGTTGAAGGTGCGCGGTGTGTTAAAACCGACCAAAGAACCGATCTCTGTGATGCTGAGCGAGGAGTTGAGCAGGTATCTGCAAGCCTCAGAGACACGCAGAGAGTTGATGTAATCGTTAAAACGCAAGCCGAGCCTGCCGCTGAACAAGTGGGAGATATAAAACTTGTTTAAATGAAGTTTTTCTTCCAAAAGAGAAAGGGAAAGATTCTCGGCATAATTTTGTGTACAAAAAGAAACAATGGTACGCAAAGATTCGGAATCTCCCACGGGAAGCTTGGCAATCTTCATCATAGGGATCAGCTCTGCGCAAAGCGCCAAAAGATAACCGCGGCGAAGCTCCGATACGTGCGAAAAGTCCTCGCGTGTAATGGTATCGGTCAGGGCGTCAATGAGTGCGCGTACACGCGGATTGTTCGCTGCCCCCTCGATAACGGGCGAGGTGGGCGTGCCAATGGTAAAGGTCTCCATCAGTTCGGGGAGCAGGTCGGGCTTGAAAATAAAGCCGACGTGTGTCTCCTCCGTAACCTTTTCATAGGAGTGAATTTGGTTGGGGAAGGTCAGAAATATATCGCCTGCGTGCAACTCATAGCGTGCCGAGTCGGCATAGGCAATTACGTCGCCTTCAAGTAAACAAATGAGTTCGAGCTCGCGGTGCAGGTGCGGTATGTATTGGATGTGATGTCCGCCAAGAAAGGCAATGTCCTGCAGCTTGTGCTCATATTTTACATTGAGCGACATATCAGAACTCCTCTCTGCGGTTGCGGCGTTTTTTCTTACACGTAGCGCGATAAATGACAATAAAGAAGGTAAAACCAAACACAAAACCAACAACAGCGGCAGCTGTGGGCAGAATAAATTCAGGGTAGGCTTGCATTTGACTTGTGTAAAGGGAACGAACCCACAAAACGCATTGCTCGGTTTCGGTGGCATTCGAAGAGGTCAAAAATTTAACGGTGCAGGGAGCGTCGGCATCAGCCTCTTGGATGAAAGCGGAAATATCAAAGCTGACGGTTTGCCAGCTTGCCGAAAAAGCGGTGGTGTGGGCAGTGTAGGAAAGGGGCTTGCCTTCCTTATCGGTGCCTTCCAAAACAAGGGTCACGCCATAGCTTTGGGTTTTTGTGTACTGTGCCAAAAGCTGAATAGAGAGCGTGTCTGCGTTTCTTAAGAGAGAAGCGTTCTCAAGGGTGCTGCAAATACCGGTTTCGGCTTCGGCGGAATCGATCCATACAAACAGAACGGGCGCACCCCATGCGCTTGACTGTGCAAAGGTGGGTTCTGCAATGTTGCCGAGTGTTTCAAAGCCGCAAAGGTCACTTGCGGTGAAATCAACCAACGTGGTTTGTTTTCCCACACCGTTGCCAACCGAACCGTTGCCAACAATGTGTTTTTGCTCTGTTGCTCCAAGTGCTCCTGCAGGCATGCAGAAGAGGGCGGCGATCAAAGAGAGGGTCATGCACAAAGCTGTTATTTTTGCAAATTGTTTCATTTTTTCAAATCCTCGTTTTTTTCATAATAAGTTCGGGGAACGCGTGGGGAAATGGCACAAAGGAGTTCGTAGGGAATGGTGCCTGCGTGTTCGGCAAGGGCCGAAAGAGATGCTTGGGTGTGCCCAAAGAAGGAGACACGGTCGCCCACACAGGCAGGAATGCCCGAGAGGTCGATCATACATTGGTCCATGCAAATGCTGCCAATAATTTTGACGGGATAGATGCCGTCGCGCGTTCGCAAAGAGAGTGTCGCCCCTCTGAGCGAGCGGGGAATGCCGTCGGCATATCCGATGGGGAGCACGCCGATGATGGTGTCGTTGAGTGCCGTAAACCGACCGCCGTAGCCGACCGATTCGCCCGCGGGAATCGTTTGAATATGCACCACGTCTGCCGAAAGATGCATAACAGGTTGCAATTTCATGCGTTTTGGGGTATATGTGGGCGGTGTGTAAAGTGCCAAGCCGAGTCGCACACCGTCAAAGATCTCATCGGGGCGCGTCAGTGCCGCGGCACTGTTGCTGACGTGATGGAAGGGAACGGTCATGCCGCGCTCCTCAAGTGTCTGTTTGAGTTCGCGATAGCGAGTTGCTTGCAGGGTGGTCTTTTCTTTTGAAGTGGCAAGCTCTTCGTCGGCGCGAGCAAAGTGGGTGAACATTCCGCACACGTCAAACGCGGTTTCGTCTTTTAGGGAGAGAATATCGCATACCGTTTGTGCAATTTCCTTCTCTGTGCGTGCAGGGTAGCCGATGCGCCCCATGCCGGTGTCAACCGCAACGTGGACCGAAAGAGGTGGGAGATTTTCGTTTTTTATCGCCTCGGCAAGTTCCTTTGCATACCAAGGGGAGAGGAGTGTTTGAATCAAATTGTTTTCTGCCAACTCGCGCACATATTTCGGTGTTGTGTAACCGAGGATGAGGATGTCGGCCTCTTTTTTCTCGTCTTGGCAGACCGAACGGACTGCAAGCGCCTCTTCAATGCAAGAGACGGCAAAAAAGTCACAACCTGCCAAGAGGAGCGCGCGCACGCAGGGCTCGGTGCCGTGCCCGTAGGCGTCGGCTTTGACCACTGCGAGAATA
>JAGBSQ010000032.1 GCA_017631775.1 Clostridia bacterium
GCTTCTTTCTTACCGTACTTGTCAACAATCTTCTTAATGAAGGGCATAAACAGGAACATGGGGAGGAAGCCTACCATTTGAACCAAACCGGAAAGCTCTGCCATACCAAAGTAGGTTGCAAACATAATGGTGTTTGCAGTAGATGCAGATTGCATACCAAGGAACATACCCATAGCGGCAACGGTTGCGCCAACTGCGGGGCGGTTCTTCATAAAGTTGCCAAATGCCTTGATAACGTTGAACTTTTGGCCGCCTTCGTTGGTCTTAACGCTGTTTTCATCAACACGAATGGTGATGTTCTTGATCATGAACAAGAAGAAGATAAGACCGAAGACACCCATAACGAGAGCCGCGATGAATACGCGCTCGCCAAGCAGGGTTTGAACTTGAACACCGGTTTCGGGGTTGAGAACGGGGTTACCCTCTGCGTCAACCTCTTTGTGCCAGATGATCATGGGGAGAAGAATACCGGGGAGGATGTTACCTACCATACCGCCGATAGAACGCCAAGAAGAGAGCTGTGCGCGCTCACCTGCATCGGTGGTAACGAGAGAGAGCATAGAACCGTAGGGAACGTTTGCAATGGTGTAGAATGCATCCCACAGAACGTAGCCGACAATAAAGAGAATTGCCTTAACAACAGGGCCAGCATTGGGGAAGGGAAGGAATACTGCGGCACCTGCCAAAGTCAGGCCGATAGCACCCACCAGGATGTAGGTTTTGAATTTGCCGAGTTTGTACTTTCTTCTGTCGGCGTCGATGAGAGAGCCGATCATGGGGTCGTTAACTGCGTCCCAAATTTGAACGATGAGGAGAAGTGCGGAGAGAAGACCTGTTTCCATAGCCATGAAAACGAGCCAGAAGGTTTGAACGGTGCCTTTCAAGCCAAAGCTCATGTTACAGCCGGCGTCGCCTGCCATATAAGCGAGCTTGTCGAGCATGCCAAACTTGCGCTTGCCGTTGGCATCGAGCTGGGGTGCTTTTTTCATTGTTGTTTTCCTCTTTTCTAAAATTTTGTTTTTTTGTGAATCGAGCAATAAATTCGCCCAAAAATCCATCATATTTATTATAAATATTTTTCGATTTTGGTGTGAGTATAATTTTGTTCATTTTTTGTAATTTTTTAATCTTTTTGTGCAAAAATGATTGAAAATATATAAATTATATGTTATAATATGTGAAAATAGAGTATAAGTTGTTCCCAAAGGAGGGTCAATTATGCCATACAAAAAGGAACTTGAGTTGTTGCGCGACACCTTTCAAAAAAGCCATGTGAGCCTTTCTTGCCTTGAGGGGGCGCAGTTTTATACCATGTGCGAGGTCAATCCGCTCCAAATCGGCGGCACTGAGGCACCCGAGGAGGTCACGCGCAAGCTCTTTTTGCAAGCGTTGTCACCCTACACCATGTATAAGCAAACCGATGCCTATCGCCGCGCGTGGGTCTATTTGCTCCTGCCCGAGCAGGAGGTGCAAAACGTGCTTTTGATGGGGCCGTATCTTGCCGCCCCCATATCCGACGAGGCACTTTTGGAAATGAGCGAGGAGAACGGCTTTTCTCCGCAAATGCAACGCACGTTGCAGGAATATTACGCCTCTCTCCCCGTTCTTCGCGATACAAACCTCTTGTTCGTTATGCTCGAAACCTTTTGCGAGCGCATTTGGAGTCGCCCATCATTTGCTGTGGTTGACGTTAACCGTGAACACCGAGTTCCTGTTTCTCTTTTGAGCGAAGCCCCTCGAACAGATAGCTTTGACGAGCACCTTGCCAATATGAAGGTGTTGGAAAAACGCTACGAATTTGAAAACGAAATGATCCGTGCGGTAACGCTCGGACAAATTCACAAAGAAAAGCAATTCTTGCCGGGATTTGAGGCCATGCAGTTGGAAATGCGAAGCGCCTCGCCCTTGCGGAGCTCCAAAAACTATAGCATTATTATGAACACGCTATTGCGAAAAGCGGCCGAAAACGGCGGCGTGCACCCGGTTTATCTTGACCGCATCTCTTCGGATTTTGCGCGAAAAATAGAGGAGATCTCGGTGCTTTCCGCGTTCCCGCAGTTGATGAACGAGATGTTTCGTTCCTATTGTCGGTTGGTGAGAAAGCACTCTACCCGTCGCTATTCTCCGGCGGTTCAAAAAACCATTTTGCTCATCGATTCCGACCTTTCGGCACCTCTTACACTCTCCACACTTGCGGCCACGCAGGAGTTGAGTGAGGGATATCTTGCAAAGATCTTCAAAAAGGAAACAGAAAAGACGGTTTCGGAATACGTTCGCGAAAAACGAATGAAGCACGCCGCTCACTTGCTCACCACAACGCGATTGCAAATTCAAACCATTGCGCTCCATTGCGGCATTATGGACGTGCATTATTTTTCAAAGCAGTTCAAAAATCACACCGGAAAGACCCCCAAGGAATACCGCGAAACTGTTGAATAATCAATACCGTAACACAAAAAAGCGCACCTGCTTGGTAGCAGGTGCGCTCATTTTATTTGATTTTATAAAAATCAGTTGGATGCAAAATTGAGTTGGTTTACAATTTTAGTGCCGTCAGCAAGACGAATTGCAAGAACGCAACCTCTCCAGAAGGTTTTAGCATTCCAGTTGCACATTACAACCTCGAGCGTAACTTCTTGTCCGTTATAATCTTTCAAGAAAGCGTATTGGCCGGAACCGCTGCAGTAGAAGCTAATGGAAGAACTACCGTCAGAGATTGAAGGAGGTGTGTTGCCGGAGGGAACACTCAGCTTGCCTGTAAATACATATGCACTTGTAGAGTAGTCAACCGTGGGATCAAATTTATAAGCTTCTGCAATGGTTGTCTCGGTGTTGAACTTTGCGGTGGAGTATGCATGGTTGCCCTTGTTGTTTACAACAATGGTTGCCTTGTCAATGCAGGTGTTGCCGTAGTAGGTAACAGCGGTGGGATCCTTCTTTTGAATGAAGCGATTACCGGTAATAATTACTTCGTTACCGATAGAGAGACCTTCGAACAAATCCGCGCTGTCAAGTCTAACTGCAATTACGCTGCCGTCTTCGCCAAAGAGGTAGAAACCTGTAGGTTGGTTAACGAGGGAAGGACCAACGATACCCTTAACGGTAACTTTGGTTTCAGGAGCAGTTGCGATAGCATCTGCAACGGTGATGTATTGAACCTTCGGAGCTTCTGCATTTTCAACAACAATGGTCTTGGTAACGGTCTTGTCGCCAAGGGTTGCGGTAACGGTTACGTTTGCCTTGCCGTAGGTTGCGCCGCAGTGCATAATAACCTTGCCGTTAACGTTTTCAAAGTAAACGATTGCGGTGTTATCGGAGGAGTAGGAGATTTGTACACCTTGGAAGCCGAGCAGCTCGGAGGAAACAGAGGAGATGAGTTCTTGTGCAGGGTCGGCGGTGTATTTTGCTTCGAATTGATCAGCTACGTAGTAGTCGATAACGAATTCGGGAGCGTCAACTTCGTTAAAGGTGAAGCCTTCGTCAACAACCTTGAGTACCTTAAAGCGCCATACGCAGCCGGTTGCGGTGCTCTTTGCATTGATAACAGAGAGGTAAACGGTGCAAATCTTGCCGTCGTATTGCTTGAGCCAATCAAGGTCATTACCGTTGCATTGGGTGTAAACGTAGGAGCCGGTAACGCCATCGAGGTCATCGATGTAGTAGTTGATAAAGCCGGCACCAACAGACTCCTTAATCAGAGCGGTTACACGGTAAATGGTGGTGGTGATGTCGGTGGAAACGGGAGTTTCCATAATTTCCTTAACGGTGATATCCTTAACCCAGTTGTAGTTGGGAGCGGTGTTGCCGTTGTCGTTTGCTACGAGCCAAGCGTCAGCCAATTGGTTGCAGCCCTTGTAGTTGAACTTGCCTGCATGGGCAACTTCGGTGTCAAGAATCCACCAGGTCTTGGAAGCGAGAACAGTAACGGTATTGCCAACCTCAACAGAAGCTGCGAGGTCAGAGTCGAATACGTAAATGGAGTTGGTGTTGTCAACGAGGTAAACACCGTTGGGAACCATGCCGGAGGCATAAGTGATTTGTGCAACAACGCCGGTAACCTTAACTTGGTCGCCTTCCTTTGCGTTACGTGCAGCCTCAATGGTCATTGCGGTGTAAGCGCTTTCGTCAAGAACAACCTTGTTGAACTTAACAACTCTTGCGTTTTGAACTTCCGGAGTGCCGCTGAAGGTATGCAGAGTGCAAGAGAAGAGGATTTCGTCACCCTTCTTGGGCTTGTCGGTCATGCTAGCGTAGCCGGTGGAGCCGTCTTCGCTGTATGTGCCTTAACCAGAGATAGAACCGGTTTCATCTTCAATGTACATAGCACCGTAAGCAGCGTTCGTAACGGTAGCAACGGTTGCATGGATATAATATCTTTCGGCGGTGGTGGTTTCACCTGCAATCTTTGCAATTTCTTGCGCTTGCTCAATGGTGATTACGTTGTAGCCTTGAGCAAGACCTGTGCCGGGCTTGGGAGTGATATCAATGGAGGGGGGGAGCACGCCATCTTCATATGCGAGCAGTTCGGGTCTTTCGAACTCTACAGTGCCCTTATAATTCTTGATGACACCTTGAACTGCAACGTAGTCACCAACGCTAACGTCGGGGGTGCAATTCTTGAGATAGTAGCAGTAAATGGGGTAATCTTCGTAGCCTTCAACAACGATAGTAACGCTCATATCCTTGTCGGCTGTGTTGAATTTGCCTGCCTCGATGATTTGACCCTTCAGAGTGTAAGTGCCGTCGAGGGTAGCACCGGTTGCCAGCGCGTATGCTGCGGGAATGACAACTGCGGGATCGCTGAACTCGATGCCGTCAAAAACGGAGGGTTCTTGGGGAGCGTCAGGTTCCGGAGTGGTTGTTTCTTCGGTGGTGGTCTCTTGGAATTGGCCAATCAAACCGTTTACAAACGAGAGAGCTTGGTCACAGCCGGTTGCGAGCAGTGTGGTTGCAACAAGCAAGAGAGCCAGCGCGAGGGTAAGAAGTCTTTTTTTCATGGTGTGCATCTCCTTGTTTTTAAATTTTGCCAAAGACACAGTAATTATAATCTATTTCGCGCGCGATGTCAAGTGGACAAAAGAAAATATTGTCAAAAAAAGAAAAAATACGGCGAGAGGTCATCTCGCCGTAAGGGGATTATGATTTGAATGCCTTCTCAAAGGCGGATTTTGCGCCGAGCATAACGGCACCCACACCGCCTGCGTTTTCGGACTGTTGACCAACAAACCACAAGTTTTCCACGGGGGTTTTGTGGGAGGGGTTCTTTTGACCTTTGATCGGTACAACGCCGCCAAACGAGGATTTCTTCATGTGCGTATATGCAGAATAGTCACGTGCCGTCATAATTTTCATCGTTGTGATGTGCTCGGAGAGGTTGGGGATCTGCTTTTCGGCAAGAGAGATCAGCTTTTTCGCGTATTCTTCCTTGCGTTCTTCCCAGTCACCTTCTTTGAGTGTGTCGGGGGCGACGGTGTAAATGGTTACGCAATGCTTGCCTTCGGGAGCGAAGTCATCCGCATGGTCGGAGGGAACAAAGATGAGGTAACCGTCGTTACCCTCGTGATAAACACCCGTGCGAAGTTTTTCGGTAGCCGCGTGCAAATCATACATGCCGTAGCTGTACACAAGAGCGGCGCGCAAATGCTCCATGGGGTCAATGTCCACGCCGAGATGAAGCATAAATACGGCTTCCATGGGGCGGAAGGTGTCGAGGATTTCGAGATACTCTTCGTCCAAATGCTCGCGACCGACGGCTTCAAAGAAGAAGTCACGTCCTGCACCGCAGCCAACAACAAGGTCGCTGTGTATTTCCTCGCCGCTTGCAAGACGAATGCCTTTTGCGGTCTTGTTTTCCACCAAAACTTTTTCTACGATTTCACCGTAGTGGATCTTTCCACCGTGTGCGGTGATGTAATCGGCGAGTGCCTCGGGAATTTTTTGGCAACCGCCCTTTACGTAGCAGTAGCCGGGGTTGTACTTTTTGCCGTTCTTTTCAAGCGGAATGCGCTTATCGAATGCGGTTTCAAAGTTGGTAAAGACAACGGCAAGTCCTTCAGCCTCGGAGGGATCCGCGCAAAAGTCGGCAAGAATACCCGTGTAAAGCGTTCTAATTTTTTCGGATTTGAAGAAATATTTGGTGAGCTCGTCGGCATTCATCGAAGCATATTTTTTAACTTTGAGGAACGCGAGAGCCAACTGCAATTTTTGCAACGGTGACGGTTTTTGCATAGCAATATAGCGCAAACGCAGTACGTCATCGTAGAATTTGTAATATTTGAGGATGCCTTCTTTTTCTTCGGGGAAGAGTTCGATCAATCTATCGCGACGCCAATAAGGGCCCTTGTATTCGGCAGGGGTGATCATATCGTAGTCGGGCATAATGATGTCACGGTCGGCACGAATGGTTTCGAGATGGATACCGAGAGAGTCGAGCAGCTCATAAACCGGCTCACCCTCAAGCATATCTCCAATGAGCAGGGGACCTTGCTCAAACTTGTAGCCGTCCTGCTCCAAAAGGGCAACAACGCCACCGGGCTTTTGGTTTTTGTCGTAAATGGAGACTTCGTGACCGTCGCGTGCGGCAAGCGCACCAAAGGTCAGACCTCCAAGACCTGCTCCAATAATCGTTATTTTCATTGCGCGTCTTCCTCAACCGAGGGTGCGGCGTTTTGCGCTCTTCTTTCGGCGAGCTGGCGCATAACCTCGCTATGGCTTTCACTTGTAATAGGGTATTTGATGAGGAGCGGAACACAAATGAGCAAGAAGATTGCGGGAATGAGGGCGAAGAGGATACGAATTGCCAACAGTGCGCTATCGGGTTGGGTGCTGCTGTTTTCAACGTAGCGGCCGAGCTCAAGACCCCAACCGCAAGCGGCAGATGCAATCGCACCGGTAATTTTGCCGGAGGTTGCGTGTACGCCGTAGTAA
>JAGBSQ010000002.1 GCA_017631775.1 Clostridia bacterium
GAAATGGCGGTTACCGAAGCCGACCGTTGTCTCAACTGTAAAAATCCCGCTTGCGTGGCAGGCTGCCCCGTTGGCATTGATATCCCCGGATTCATTCAAAAAGTAAAGGTTGGCGAATTTGAAGAAGCCTATCGCATCATTACCGAATCGAGTTCCCTCCCCGCTATTTGCGGCCGTGTTTGTCCGCAAGAGAGCCAATGCGAAGGAAAATGCATTCGCGGCATTAAGGGCGAGGCTGTCGGCATTGGTCGACTGGAGCGCTTTGTTGCCGACTACCATAACCAAAATACCCAAGATGCCCCCTCCATCTCCATGCAAAACGGCCACCGTGTAGCCGTTATCGGCTCCGGCCCTGCAGGACTTTCCTGCGCAGGTGAGCTTGCAAAGGGCGGCTATGACGTCACCGTGTTTGAAGCTCTGCACGTAGCCGGCGGTGTGCTGGTATACGGCATTCCCGAGTTCCGTTTGCCCAAATCCATTGTTGCAAAAGAGATTGCAGGCCTTGAGGCTCTCGGTGTAAAATTTGTTCTCAACACCGTTGTTGGCAAAACCGTTACCATTGAAGAATTGATGCAGGAGGAAAGCTTTGAGGCCGTGTTCATCGGCTCGGGCGCGGGACTTCCGCGCTTTATGGGCATTCCCGGTGAAAACCTCAAGGGCGTGTATTCGGCAAACGAATACCTTACGCGCACCAATTTGATGAAGGCATATCTGCCGGAGAGCACCACCCCCATTCTGCGCGCGCGCCGTGTAGCGGTTGTGGGTGGCGGCAACGTGGCAATGGATGCCGCAAGAAGCGCCCTACGCCTTGGCGCCGAGGAGGTCTCCATCGTTTACCGTCGTTCCCTTTCCGAGCTTCCCGCCCGTAAAGAAGAAGTGGAGCACGCCATGGAAGAGGGCGTACAGTTCCGTATTTTGAACAATCCTCTCGAAATCCTTTCCGACGAGAACGGATACGTCTCTGGTATGCGCTGCATTAAAATGGAGCTTGGCGAGCCCGATGCTTCGGGCAGACGTTCCCCCGTTGAAGTTCCGGGTTCGGAGTTCGTTCTCGATTGCGATTGTGTGATCATGTCCATTGGTACATCTCCCAACCCTCTTATCAAGTCCACCACAAAGGGCCTTGAAATCAACCGCCGCGGCGGTATTGTGGTTGTGGAAGAAACCGGCAAGACCTCTCTCGATGGCGTTTATGCCGGTGGCGATGCCGTAACCGGTGCCGCAACCGTTATTCTCGCAATGGGTGCGGGAAAGACGGCTGCACGTGCAATAGATGAAGAATTGAAATAAAGAAACGTGGGGGCGGTGATTTGTCCGCTGATACAAAGTGGCAATAATAAACAAAGGAGATGACGTTTTTTGTCATCTCCTTTACTATTCTTTTATTTAACCAAAATAGCCGCAAAATCGTTTACGTTGGTTCCCGTAGGACCCGTAACAATTAGGCCGTCCACCTCTTTGAGCGCGTTGTAGGAATTGTTGTTGTCAAGATGCTGCTCGTAATCCTTTATCAAGGAATACGTATCACCGTCAACGTATCCGCCTGCGGCATCGGTCGGGCCGTCGGTTCCGTCGGAACCAACCGAAAAAACAGCTACATTTTGCATACCGCTAATATATTTTGCCGCCGCCAAGGCAAGCTCTTGGTTGCGACCGCCCTTTCCGTTTCCGCGCAGATGCACCACAGTCTCGCCGCCAAAAATAAGGCACCCAGGGGTGCTCTTTTTTTGTGCAAGCTCTGCCGCCAAGGAGCCGATCTCCTCTCCCGCCGCTCTTGCTTCCATATCCATGCTGTCCGTCACAATGCGCGCCTCGTATCCGCACAGTTCTGCCGCCTCTGCGGCATGACGGCAAAGCTCCCCTACACTGCCGGAGACAACGTGCTCGGCGTTCTCAATTTGCTTTGGAGTTTCTCTTGCGAGGAGCTCCTTTTGCTTTTGTGTCAGGGTAAGATTGTATTTTTGCACAATGGCGAGTGCCTCCTCGCAGGTGGAGGTATCGGCTACCGTGGGACCGGATGCGATCATATCCAAGCGTGAGGAGATGATATCGGAAAGAACGATTGCAAACACACGTGCGGGATAGATATGCTCGGCAAACCTGCCCCCCTTAACAAGGGAGACGTGCTTGCGCACGGTGTTCATTTCTTCGATCGATGCGCCCGATGCCAGCATTTGATTGGTGAGAGACGAAAGATCCTGCAGGGGGAAATCCACGTACTCAAAAAGAGCCGAGCCACCGCCCGAAACGAGAAACAAAACAACGTCCTCGGGTAAGAGACCGTTTGTAAGCTCCAATGCTCTTGCGCTTGCGCGCAATCCCGCCTCGTCCGGCACAGGGTGACCTGCCTCGTAAATTTCCAAATTGCCGATTGCCCCGTGGCTGTGCGCATATTTGGTAATGACAATGCCGCCGTCAATCTTGTCGCCAAGCTCGCCATAGGCTGCATTTGCCATTTGCCACGCCGCCTTGCCGATGGCAACCAAAATCAATTTGCCGCAAGGCTTTGGGAATTTGCAAAGTGCCTCTTTGACGGCACTATCGGGCAACGAACGGCGAATTGCATGCCCATATATGAATTTTGCATCTTCTCTTTGTGTCATACAACTCCTCCATTCTGCCAAAATCATTTTCTTTTTTTACAGATTGCCAAGCGCGTGCAAATACGCGTCCTTCATAAAGAGCGCGTCCTCTGCCTGCGTGCCTGCCGACTCGCAAATGATGCGCGGATATACGTTCTCGCGCACGATGGCTTCGGCAAGGGGCTCAAACCAAGGGCCGAACACCTCATCGGCAAAGGTGAGATGCTTCTTTTCACCGGCACCGGTGTATTCAATTTTGAACAAAAAGGACACATCACACAAACCCCTGTGGGGTGCCCTTTTTTTATTTTAATCTTTCAAGGTAAAGGAATACGAAATCCCCACATATTCATTGGTATAGGTACGTATCACAATAAAACCAATCGATTCTCCGTTACTTCCTACAATGTCAGGAACGGTGAATGAGCCTGTTATCGGTACACCCGCTTCGCACGCAGTAGATGCCATAGCCATTGGATTCAACACAACGCTAAAACCTTGCGGTTTAGAGGGATCTTTATAAGCATAGTATAAAGATAC
>JAGBSQ010000033.1 GCA_017631775.1 Clostridia bacterium
AAACCGAGGGCGAGAGCTACATTAACCAATATATCGACTTCCTCAAGTGCGGCGGCTCCAAGTCTCCCTTGGATAGCCTCCTTGTTGCAGGCATCGATATGACCAAGCCCGAGGTTGTTAAGAGCGCAATCGACGATTTCGCCGCAACCATCAAGCAATTCAAGGAAATTTACAATAAGAAGAACTAATCAAACCAAAAGGACACTCAACCGAGTGTCCTTTTCTTCTTGACGAAAGCGCGTGGGTGTGTTATAATAAGATATCCCAACACGGGAGGTTATTATGGAAAAGACAAACAAAATACAGCGTCTTGCACGGGTTGCGTTTGCGCTCTACATGCTGTTGCTGGTATGGATCATTGCTCTCAAATGCAACATGCGCAATGCTATTTTAGATGCCAAAATATACAACCGATGGTTTACGCTTGCCGAGCGATTTGAAATGTGCCTCTCTTGTTTTGCAAAAACTGATTTTGAGGATGGGGCGGTCAACGTTTTGGTTTTCATTCCTCTTGGCATGCTCATGCCGTTTTTGATGCGCAAATGTGCCGTTCTCAAAACAATGGTCCTCTGCTTTTTTATCAGCACAGGCTTTGAAATTTTGCAAATTATCAACTGCATAGGCGCGTTTACCTACATCGACATCATCAACAACACAGCCGGCGGCATTATCGGGGCAATCGTTTATTTGTTGCTGCACAAAAAGGTAAAGGAAAAGCCATTGGGGGTTGCTTTTACCGTTTTGATCTCGATACTCATCCCCACCCTCATTGCCGCCGCGGTCAACACGGTGCTTCATGTGGATTATTATCTTTAAGAGGTTTGAAGAATTAAAAAAGGAAGTGCATCAAAAAGGCACTTCCTTTTTTGCTTATTTTCCAAAATATCTCTCGCAATAATCCCAAATCATTCCGTAGTATTTGGCGTGCTTGATGGGGTTTTGCAGGAGCGAGTGGTCGGAGTTTTCCAAGTGGATATAATCGTAGGGAACACCGTGGGCGGTGAACTTTTCCACCAGCGAGTCGGCATTGGCAGGGGGAACGACCGTATCCTTGCCGCCTTGCATTAAGAGCGTTGGGGGCGTGTTCTCATCGATGAAAGATACGGGAGAGATCGATGCAAAGATCTCGTCGGCTTCGCCCGAGCGGAGCATTTCTTGGGTGATCTCCACACCCGTCAAGCGACGGCAGACGCGAATGGCCATATCCTCACCCCACACCGCAGGGGAAATATCGGCAGGGCCTGCCATGCTCGCCGTGAACACGATCTCCACAGGAGCGGTCTCGGCACGCGAGTAGGCATAGAGCATTGCGAGGTGCGCGCCTGCGGAATATCCCACCGTTGCCGCTTTATCAATCACGATTTCGTGCTCGGCGGCAAATTCTTTTACTCGCAAAAGAGCAGTGTCGATTTCATCAAGAACTTGCGAAACGTGATACGTATCGGCAGTTTCCTCGCTCCAAAGTGTATAGTTGACGTTTGTGACGATATATCCTTGGCTTGCAAGCAAACGGCAACGAACGGTTTCGTCGGCTTTATCGCCGCCCGACCACGAGCCACCGTGAATGAACAAAATCACACCGTTGCTCTCGCGCTTGTGCGCCTCTCGGGGAATATAAACGTCCATCACGTTCGCATTTTGTTCGCCATAGGAGACGTCGCGGTGAATTTCATATCCCGTAAAATAGCTCACAAGAAACCAAGCAACCGCGAGCAATAAAATGATGGATAGAATGAGAAAAAAGATTTTTAGTCCTCTGTGCCTTTTCATACAATCCTCGCAAAATAATAGTTTGTAGATTTATTATACCATTTGTTGTGTGGAATGTCAAGGATGAGGAAGATATACGGGAATTTCGTCTGCGACGAATATACGCACGCTCTACGCCTGGTGAGCAAGCTCCCCGATCTTCGAGCGGCGAATGCGAACCCGAATCAAAAATGCAGAGCATTTTGAGCGGGGAGATGGGGAATTTCGCGCACTGCGCGAATATTCGCGCGCTCTACGCTTGGTGAGCAAGCTCCCCGATCTCCGAGCGGCGAATGCGAACCCGAGCATTTGCAATGTATTGCAAATGCCATGCCGATTCCGTGACGGAATCGGCAAAAAATGAAGAGACACACCCTTTGCGGTGTGTCTCTTCTTTTTTTGGTGACCCATCCGGGAATCGAACCCGAGTTTCCAGCGTGAGAGGCTAGCGTCTTGACCGCTTGACCAATGGGCCATTGCTTTGCGCTTTAGTATTATATCACAACGCGCCGCAAATTGCAAGTCTTTTTTTCATTTTCTTGTGGATTTTTGTATATTTTCTTTCTTTTGTTCAAAAAAAAGATAGATTTGAGTGCCGTTTTTCGTCAAAATGGACAAAAAGTATTTTTCATTTTACAACGTTCTTTGGTCGAAAAGAGAGCAAAAAACATTTTCCTTACTAAATTTTATAAAAAAATAAAAAAATCCTGCAAAAACTATTGCAAAGTGGAAGAAAATGTAGTATAATAAACTCAACTATGTGTCGGACAAGGCTCTGACGCAAATTTTGACTTTCTGTTTTTTGGAGGTAATTATGGTAGTAGCCGGCGATTTTAAAAACGGTATTACATTTGAAGATGAGAACGGTAACGTACTGCAGGTTATCGAATTCCAACACGTAAAACCCGGTAAGGGCGCAGCGTTTGTTCGTACCAAGCTCAAGAACGTTATCAC
>JAGBSQ010000034.1 GCA_017631775.1 Clostridia bacterium
CACTATCAAACTGCTTGCGCAAAAGTACAATTTTGCTTTTGTCGACCTTTACAGCGCACTTTACGATGTTTCCATCGGTGAGGTTTACGAAGGATACACGATTGACGGTGGACACTTTACCCACAAGGGTTATACTGTAGTGACCGCGCAAATCACCCCGGTTCTTGAAGAACTTTTGAAAAAATAAGAGCAATAAAAAATCCAACTTTTTAAAGTTGGATTTTTTTGCGTTTTTGTATTGCATTAAAAAAAGAGTTGTGCTATAATAACATTAACTATATTCTTTTTGCTATATGCAACGGGAGGGACGTTATGTCAACAGCAATCAACGCGCTTATCAATTTTATCGAAAAAAGCCCCACGGCTTTCCATGCGGTCGCATCCTGTGCCGAAATTTTGGAGGCACAAGGATACTCGCGCCTTTGCGAGCAAGACGAGTGGAAGCTTGAGGCAGGTAAGGGTTACTATATTACCCGTAACCAATCGTCTGTAATTGCCTTCCGCATCCCCAAAGGTACACCGCGCAACTTCTTGGTTGCGGCAAGCCATACCGATTCACCGATGTTCAAGGTAAAGAGCGAGGCAAACTCTCCCGCATTCGAGCAATATGCAAGACTGAACGTTGAGCCTTACGGTGGCACCATCTTTTCCACTTGGCTCGACCGTCCGCTCTCGCTTGCAGGCCGTGTGATCGTTTCCAACGGAGAAAAGATTGAGGCAAAGCTCATCAATTTTGAGCGCGACCTGCTCGTTATCCCCAACGTTGCTATCCATATGAAGAGAGATATCAACTCGGGTTGTGCGTACAATCCCGCAATCGATCTCTTACCTCTGCTCTCGCAAGATGCAAAAACCGATTTTGCGGCATTTGTTGCAAATGAGGCAGGATGCAAAAAGGAAGAGCTCCTCGGTTATGATCTCTACGTCTACAACCGTACTCCCGCAACTCAAATCGGAGCGAACGGCGAGTTCTTCTCGGCACCTCGCATCGATAACTTGATGTGCGCATATGGCACACTTCAAGGCTTTATCAGCAGCGAGAACAAGGAAACCGTAAACGTTTTTTATGCAGCTGATAATGAGGAGACGGGAAGTGCCACCAAGCAAGGCGCAGGCTCTGTATTCCTCTCCGATGTCATTGACCGCATTTGCGAGAGCGTTGGCATCGACCGCCGCCGCGCGCTGGCATCCTCCATGCTGCTCTCTGCCGATAACGCACACGCAAAGCATCCCAACCATCCCGAGCTTAGCGATGCAAAGAATGCACCGCACATGAATGGGGGAGTGGTTATTAAAAATAATGCCGCTCAAAAATACACCACCGACGGTGTTTCGGCAGCCATCTTTGGGGAGATCTGCGCTTATGCAGACGTTCCCACACAACAGTATGCTAACCGTAGCGATATGCCCGGCGGTTCTACCTTGGGCAGCATCGCAACCACACTGACACCTATGCTCAGCGTAGACATTGGCATGGCACAGCTTGCTATGCACTCTTCCTACGAGACAGCGGGTGCCAACGATATTTACCATCTCATCAACGCAGCCACTGCATTTTACAACACAGAATTGACAGTTTTGGGCGACGGTCAATACCGCCTGCATTTCCCAAATAAAAAAGGAGCGCGTAAAAATGTATAAAATAGGTTTTGATAACGAAAAATATTTAGAGCTTCAATCAACACATATTCTCAATCGCATCGATCAGTTTGGCGGCAAGCTTTACCTTGAGTTTGGCGGCAAGCTCTTTGACGATTTCCATGCATCCCGCGTGCTCCCAGGTTTTGCTCCCGATAGCAAAATGCGTATGCTCACTCAACTCAAGGATGAAGCCGAGATCGTTATCGCCATCAGCGCATCGGATATTGAAAAGAACAAAGTGCGCGGTGATCTTGGCATCACTTATGACCTTGACGTTTTGCGCTTGATAGATGCTTTTCGTGCTCTTGGACTGTTGGTGGAAAGCGTTGTGCTCACTCGCTGGGGCGATCAACCCGCTGCACTCAAATTTCAAGCGCGCCTTGAGTCTCTCGGTTTGCGTGTTTACCGCCACTATGAAATCGAGGGCTATCCCTCCGATATCGACCACATCGTAAGTGATGAGGGCTACGGCAAAAATGATTATATCGAAACCTCTCGTTCGCTCGTTGTTGTTACCGCGCCCGGACCGGGAAGCGGCAAAATGGCGGTTTGTATGAGCCAGCTCTACCACGATAGCAAGAACGGTGTACATTCCGGCTATGCAAAATTTGAAACTTTTCCCATTTGGAATTTGCCGCTCAAGCACCCCGTTAATATGGCATATGAAGCGGCAACGGCAGACCTCAACGATGTAAACATGATAGACCCCTTCCACCTGGAAGCATACGGTCAAACCACCGTTAACTATAACCGTGACGTTGAGATTTTCCCCGTGGTTGATGCAATGTTCCGTCGCATCAGCGGAGAATCTATCTATAAGTCTCCAACCGATATGGGCGTTAATATGATTGGCAATTGCATTTTGGATAATGATGCCGTTTGCGATGCCGCAAGAAAAGAGATCATTCGCCGTTATTATGCGGCCTTGACACGTCAGCGTAAGGATAACGGTCCACGTAATGAAATTGACAAACTCAAATTGATTATGCAAACCGCGGGAATCGATCCCGAAACACGCGGTGTAACGGTTGCAGCCAATGCAAAGGCAGAGGCTACCGGCAAGCCCGCAACCGCAATCGAGTTGCCTGACGGCACCATTGTTACGGGCAAGACCTCACGCCTTTTGGGAGCGGCTTCGGCAGCAATTCTGAACGCCCTTAAGACCTTGGCAGGCATTGATGATAAGGTCGATTTGATTTCTCCCGAAATCCTTGAGCCTATCACAAACCTCAAGGTAGGCCTTCTTGGCAGTAAAAACCCGAGATTGCACCCCGATGAGCTTCTTATCGCGCTCTCCATTTGCGCGGTGCACGATCCCGTAGCGGCAAAGGCAACGGCACAACTTTCCGGCCTGCGCCACTGCGAAATGCACTCCTCGGTCATTCTTTCTCCCAGCGATGAGCATACGCTCAAAAAGCTCGGTGTCAATTTGACCTGCGATCCCATCTACGAGACCAAAAAGCTTTACCACGGATAAACCAAAATAGAAAGGAGCAACCTTATGGGAACCGTTTATGATTATTTGACATGGCGCGGAGACCTCACATTTAAGGCTGCTCCTTTTTGCGAGGTTGATAGTCTGATCCTTTCCATGTTTGCATATTTGGATATGCAGGGCATCGTTCCGGCACCGAACGAGGAAGGGGAAATTAGCGTTTGGGATGCTTCCAATGCCTTTATCGAGCGCTATCCCGACCCCAAAAAGTCCAAAATGGGCGTGCTCATCCCCAAAGACATTGTTAAAATGATGAAAGCCTTGTGCGTAACACAACGGTTTGGCACCCTCAAGATGTCCGGCTTTGTCAACCTGATCGATCCCGAAACTGAGCTGCAATTCTCGGCAGTTACATTCCGCATGGCCGATGGAACCGCCATTGTGACCTATCGTGGAACCGATGATACGCTCATTGGCTGGAAAGAGGATATGAATATGTGCTTTTTGCCGGTTGTTCCCGCGCAACTAAAAGCGGCTGAGTATCTCAAAGTTGTTGCCGCAAAGCATGATGGAAAGCTGATTGTAACGGGGCATAGCAAGGGCGGAAATTTGGCGGTTTATGCCGCCGTGCATAGTGATGCCGCCATTCGCAATCGCATTAAGGCGGTTTACAGCAATGACGGCCCCGGATTTGGTAGCAACATTCTTGAGGATCCCGATTATCAAGAAATGCGCCCTCGCATCTGCAACCTTGTTCCGCAATCCTCGGTTGTGGGAATGCTTCTTGAGCACGATGAAAACTTTACCGTTGTCAAAAGCCGTCAAAAATCCGGACTTTTGCAGCACAACGGACTTTCGTGGGAGATTTTGGGCAATTCCTTTGTCCATCTCAAGGACGTCACACCCGATAGCCGAAAGCTCGACCGTACCGTCAACCAATGGATCCGTGATATGACCCCGGAGCAGCGCGAACAGTTTGCCGAGGCTGTTTATCAGCTTTTCTCGGTAGATGGGGCACAAACACTCACCGATCTTGTAGCGGCGCGCAAAAAGTGGTTTTCGCACACCAAAACCTTGGATCCCAAGGTGCACGAAACCATTCAACAAATGTTCTCCGAGCTGATCGGCATCAACAAAGTCTCAAAAATCAGAGATTTCTTCCACCGAGGCAACAAGGAAGAGGAAACAGAAGAATAAAACCCGAACGGTTAGTACCGTTCGGGTTTGTTTTTTCAGTTTTTGCCAAGCAGAATGCGAATGATCTCGCGG
>JAGBSQ010000035.1 GCA_017631775.1 Clostridia bacterium
ACTTTGCATTAAAAAAACCACACCCCAACAGACGACAAAAGGCCTCTGTTCGGGGTGTGGATCAATTCCGCACGGTTCCACCCGGACGTTTCACTTCATTATATATGTGGTTTTTACAGTTTAGTGGTACCCTATACACTTGCATTAAGACCTTTCAGCGAATCCAAAGACTTGGAAGCGGTCTATTCTCTGCGAATGCGCGTCATATAGGACGTGTCTGAACCGTTTGACGGTTAATCGTCAAAAAGAAAAGGAGCAGGTTGCTTTTTGTTTGCGCGGTTGTAAGCGGAGCGAGGATTGTAGATCTCGCGCCAATCAAGATCGCCGCGGTCAAGTGCGGTAATAATAACTTCCGCAGTTGCAATGTTGGTAGCTACCGGTACGTTGTAAAGGTCGCAAAGGCGCAACAGTTCGGCATCGATTTCTTCAATTTGAGCATCGGGGCGTGTATCCTTAAAATACAGAAGCACGTCGATCTCGTTGCAAGAAATGCGGGATGCAATTTGCTGTTTACCACCGTGAATACCTGCCATCAAACGCTCGATTTCAAGTCCCGTAGCGTCAGCAATATACTTTGCTGTAATGCTGGTAGCACTAAGATTGTGCTTTGAGAGAATGCCGCAATATGCGATGCAAAACTCAGTCATTAATTCTTTTTTCAGGTCGTGAGCAATGATTGCTATCTCCATAAGAGACTGTCACTCCTTTCTGTTGCCGAACAAAATGTTCGGTGGGTTACTAGGTGTCTATAAAATCCAAATTCATTTTATTATAACACGAAAAGCTGTGAATTGTCAATAGAAATCGGGATATTTTTTGCTTTTGTTTTTGTAAAAAAATCAAAAAACAATCAAAAAACTCAGTTATTTGTTTACCTGCGGGTTATGAAAATCGTGAAATCCATTTTTGTTTGGAATATATAAATATTTTTCCAACTCGTAATCATAAGGTGCTTCCTCGTACAAACCAACACTTTTTAGATAGTCGTAATTGTACTCATAGAGAATAGGTTTGGAAGTGTGTCCTGAATTTACATAAATGCCCGCATTAATTCCTGCCTCTATTCCGGCATAATTATACATCTCAAGTAAATAATGCGATGTATCTCTCATCAGGTTAACAGGAGTAGATTCTCCCGGTCTTGTGTATGACTTGGCTCCTGCTAAAATAGTTGAGACAAGTATACAATCATCATTTTCTCTTCCGAGTCTATTTTGCGCTTCGATAACACATGCATTTGTCATATTTGTTGAAGTACTACTATAGCCTCTGTGTCCAATTCTGATGATAAAGGCCTTATTAACATCAACGTCATTTTGAAGATGCCAAACCAAATCGCTGAAATGATCGTAGTAGTATTGTACTTTATCATTGTATTCTGCGAGGTTTTTTTCTACAGAATTAACATAATCATTTTCATAGCCATAATAAAGCGCGTCGGACTCACCTTGTAGCCAAACCAGATATATGTTACCAACACTGTATCCGTCTTTTTCAAGATTGCTTTTAGCCGACTTTATCTTTGAAATCATTGATTTGTAATACGATGTAGGGGTATCAATTCGATTTCCCTCGTCATCATAAGTATAAGGCAAAAATTTATTTAGCATTACGCCACCAACCGAATGGAAACACGCGCAAATCTTTCGTCCCGTGGTCTCATTATACGAGTTGAGAAATGCGGGAATAAGCCCGTATCCGGATGTTCCATTTGCGGTAATGGGTTCTGTAATCTTTATTCGCTCATTGCTAGAATTGTATGTAAAAGCGTTTTCAATATCAACGTCATAAACGACACCAAGGTTTTCCGGATCATCGAGCTGAGCTCGACCGCACATATTCGATTGACCAGCAAACAAAATGACATCAACTGTGTTTTCGTCAACTGTAACGTTGCCATTGTACATTTGATATTGCCATTGAGATATCAAAGATTTTGCCAAATTCGATTGCAGATTATCTATTTGCTCGCTTACTGCTTTGTCAACCAAATTTTTTATCAGTTCCTCGTCTACATCTTTGCCATTTTCTCCGTTTGTAACAGTGAATGTAGTACTTGTTCCATTCGTAAATAGGATCTTATAAGTGTCGATCGTGCCTTCTGATGAAATCTTCTCAATACTCGATATTCCAACACCATCTTTGCCGTCGATGCCGTCGATGCCGTCGATGCCGTCTTTGCCGTCGATGCCGTCTTTGCCGTCGATGCCGTCTTTACCATTAACGCCATCTTTGCCGTCGACGCCTTTTTCGCCTGTAGCTTTAACACCCATGGGAGTCCATGTGAGCCCATTATCGTAGGAAACCTCCCAATAGTTCGTATCCTTGTTTACGCGAAGCATAGGAGTGACACCATCAACTCCGTCCATACCATTCTTTCCATCAGCACCGTCTTTTCCGTTGGTACCATTGATTCCATCCTTACCGTCAACACCTTTGAAAATTTCGAGGTGCTCTGAGAGGTCGCAACCAGTCATAACTACAGCACTGATAAGAAGAACAGTCATTAAAAATAAAACCAAAACTCGTCTTTTCATAAATCTCTCCAAAGGAAATGATTATGGGGACAATATGTAACAAAAATCGTGCTTATTTACTCGTACTTTGCGCGGATGCCGCCAATGAATTTGGGGCGTGTGCGAGCCGCCAAAAGAATGGCATTGCCAATGTGATCCTGCGAAAGTCTTACGGGAACTGCTACACGGCGCAAATGCATGCCAATAAGTGTACCGCCGATATCAAGTCCCGCTTGCGCGCGAATTTCTTCAACGGCTACGGGCGCTTCAAAGCTTGCCCACGCGGTGGTTGCAAAGGAACCGCCTGCCTTGGGTTGCGGAACAACACAAACTTCTTCAAGACCATAGGTCTTGGCGCATTCTCTCTCGATGATGAGCGCGCGATTAAGATGCTCGCAGCATTGTGCGGCAAGATAGATGCCCTGCTCTTTTAAGATCGGGTAGATCGCCTCAAAAACGGCTTGTGCCGCCTCAAGGCTTGAGCCGTGGCCAATGGTCTCGCCCACGATTTCGGAAGAAGAGCATCCCACAACAAGAATGTCTCCTTTTTGCAGTCCCGATACCGAAAGCAACTCGGTAAGTGCAGACTTTGCTTGCTCTTGAATTAACTTTTTATCCATAGTTCCCTCACTTTTACCAATTATCGCTACCGTCATCGGGAATGACGCGTTCTACTGCGGTGATGGCGCACTCAATCATATCGTCGTCGGGTTCAAAAACGGTAAGGTGTTGGAGCCATACGCCGGGGAGCGAAATGATACGGGTCAAAAGGTTGTCGTGTCTGCCTGCAAACTTGATAAGTTCATAGCCAACACCAACAATGATGGGCAGGAGTGCAAGCTTTACAAGAACGCGCAGACCAAGCGGCAAAACCGCGCCGCTGATGGCTACGGAGATGGGGTCGATAAAGAAGGAAATGAAAATGCTGACAAGGAGCATCAAGATCAAGAAAGAGGTACCGCAACGGGGGTGGAAACGGTTCTGTGCGCGAACGTTTTCGATTGTGAGAGGCAGACCTGCTTCGTAGCAGAAAATTGTCTTGTGTTCAGCACCGTGATACATATAGGTGCGGCGAATATCCTTCATCAAAGAAATTGCGGCCATGTATCCTACCAAAAGAAGGATTTTGAGAACACCCTCGATAACAGATTTTACAAGAGAGTCAACCATCGTATCGCCAACCTTAATAAGCGGCTCAAGCAAACCGTAAAGGAAGGTGGGAAGCATCATGAAAAGAACAATGGCAAGACCAAAGCCGAGAACAACGCTGACAACAGATACAAGTGTCATCATCCATGCAGGCATTTTGTCTTCTTTCTTCTCTTCTTTTCCCTCTTCCTTCTCCCCTGCCTCACCCTCGGTTTGGGTAATGGGAGCTTCTTCGGTAGCAGCTTCGTTCTTTTTGCCCTTCTTCTTTTTGGGCTTTTCTTCAACAATGTCCTCAAGGCCGGAGAGCTCTGCCGAGCGCATCAGGCACTTGTAGCCAAGCGTCATGGAATCGACGTAGCCGAGAATGCCGCGAATAATGGGCCAACGGCAAAATGCCGGGCGCTTTGCCGCGGTGGTTTCAAACTCCTCAACCACAATCTCTCCCTTGGTATTGCGGACGGCCATCGCGGTCATTTTGGGGCCGCGCATCATGATGCCCTCCATTAAAGCCTGACCGCCGATAGAGGTTTTGCGGCGGCAAGCTGTCAATTCATTTTGATTTTTCAATTTGGGTTCCTTTCTTTATGCAAAATTGCATAAACACAAAATTACGTATATGTTACACCCTTGATGTGAACTACATATGAACAAACGCGAAATTTCTCGCATTTATTCTGCATATTGTCTCTTGGGTTGACAAACAAAGGCGCGAAATCCTTCTTTTTGCAAAGCGTCAGATGCTTTTTCGGCCTGCTCGAGGTCATCAAAAACGCCAAAAACAGAAGGGCCGCTACCGCTCATCAAAGAGGCCATAGACCCCTTCTCTTTCATAATGCGGTGAATTCTTTCAACGTCGGTATTTTCCTTTGGAACGGCCTCTTCAAAAATGTTATAAAAGCAGGTGGCAGAGGCTGCAAGATCCCCTTTTTGCCAAAAGGAAAGCAGTTCTCCCTCGCTCCCCTTTTTTGTGTTAGGGGTAGCAAAAAAGCCGTATTTTTCGTCCAAAGCCGCATAGGCCGCAGGGGTGGAAATTCCCACATCGCCCATTGCAATAACAAGAGCGCAATCGGGCATTTCGGGAGCGCGTTCCAAGACCTCTCCAACACCCGTTGCAAGCATTGTTCCGCCGCGAATGCAAAACGGAACATCGGCACCGAGTGAGAAGCCGATTTCGCAAAGCTCATCTACCGTAAAAGGATTGCCGCACAAGCTGTTCAAGGCTCGCAAAACGGCAGCCGCATCGGCACTTCCACCACCAAGACCGGCACAGACCGGAATGTGTTTTTGAATGGAAATTTGCACGTCTCCCGTCAAATTTGTGCATTGCAAAAAGCGCTCTGCCGCGCGTGTGGCAAGGTTGTTATGATCGGTCGGCAGCTCCGCATTCCCCGAGATGGAGAGCGTGATGTGCGACTGCGGCTTGGGGATAAAATCAACCGATACTAGGTCACACAGCGAAACGGTTTGCATGACACTGACGATATCGTGATAACCGTTGGGGCGCCGCGAAAGAATATTCAAATAGGCATTGATTTTGGCGTTTGCTCTTTCGGTGTGCATGCTTTTTTCCTCTCCTTGGGGATTTCACCCTTATTTTATCACAATTTGCGCGCCTTTTCAATATTTTTTGTAAATAATATTAAAAAAATATAATATAACTACTTGACGGAACGAAAAAATTGGTATAAAATTAATATGGATTATTTTGTACCCAAAGGAGCACAACGAAAAAAAATGACCCCTCAAAAGAAGGAACTCAGCAACCACCAAATCCTTAACCGCGCACTCCTGATAGCGGGCGGCTTTTTATTGCTTTTGGCGATTGCTTTCTACCGCGAAATCAATGCATGGCTTACGATTGTAATTGATATTCTCAGCCCCGTTATTCTGGGCCTTGTTTTCGCGTATCTTCTCAACCCGATATTCCGCCTGCTTGAGCGCAGAGTATTCTATCGCGTATACCCTGCTGCCGCTCGCCGTACCGTCTCTTTGCTTTTGACCTACATTTTGGCGCTTGCCTTGGTAGGTTTGATTGCTCTGCTGATTTTGCCTCAGTTGGTCTCCACCTTTATGACCATCATTTCTAACTATCAAACCTATATCGATAGCGCGATTGCTACCGTAAACGGAATGATTGACGGCATTAACGGAATGATTGCAAACTTCTTCCAATTCAAAAACGTGCTCAGCCACGTAGACGCAAGCGTCATCTCTACCTTGTTCAACAACATTGTAGAAGAAGTCAAGGAAGCGATTCCTGTCTTGACCAGCCAAGCGGGCATCTTCCTCTCGGGTGCTACCGACGTTATTTTTGCAATCTTTATTTCCATCTACCTGCTTGCCTCCAAGGAAAAGCGCTATTTGCAAATTATGAAGCTGCGCAATGCAATCTTCAGCGACAAGGTAAACCAAAGAATTACCAAGGTTTGTACCACCGCAAACAATCTGTTTGGAAAATTTGTAGAGGGCCGTCTCCTTGACTCCCTTATCATCGGTCTTTTGACTTATATCGTTACCTCTCTGTTCCAAATTCCCTATGCTTTGCTCATTGCTTCTTCGATTGCTGTTTGGAACATCATTCCCACAGTCGGCTTTTTGATCGGCTTTATTCCCGCTTTTATTCTTTTGCTCCTTACAAACGCTCCCTTGGCTATTCCCTTTGCCTTGATCATGTTTGCCATTTACCAAATCGACATCAACATCATCACCCCCAGAATTCTCGGTTACAACACCGGTGTTGGCCCTCTTTGCGTTATTATTGCAATTTGCACCATGGGTGCACTGTTCGGCTGGGTCGGCCTTGTAATCGCCGTGCCGTTGTTTGCAACCTTACTTGACCTTTTCAACGATCTCATTCAAGAGCGTTTGCAGCACAAGCGCATGCCCGATGACGTTGAAAACTATTTTGCGCCCGACCTTTCTATGGACTATTTGCATATGTCAAAGTCTCAACTCGGTCGCTTTATTATCCGTATTGAAAAACGCGCTTTGCACATCAATAACCAAATTGCAAGCGGTCGCGAAGCCTCGCTGACCAAAAAAGACCGCCGCTTTATTGCCGCATATCAAAGCGCCCGCAGAATGAACCTCCTCCCCGAGGCTCCCCCCGAGGTTTTGATACAGTTCTCCTCCGAGTCTGCCGAAAAAGCAATTCGCAACAAGAGCAATGCACACTATGACGATGCGCTCCAAAATGCCTTGGACGACACCTCGGAAGATATTGAAGCAGGAGGTGTAGAAGCATGAAAAACAAAAAGCAAGTAAAACTCATTGCCCTCTATACCGTTCTTGCGGTTTTGGCATTGGTATTTGTCATTATCAAGCGCGACAGCTACTCCTCTTTTATTCAACAAATCTTTCGCATCTTGCGCCCCGTTATCATCGGCGCGGTATTCGCTTATCTCTGTAACCCCATATTCCGCATGTTTGAGGGACGCGTTTTTCAAAGAGTTCGTTCCTTTACCCCTCGCAGAGTTCTCTCCTTGATTGCCACCTACGTTGTGGTTGCCTTGATCTTTGTCGTTTTGTTGATGCTCATCATTCCCCAGCTTTTTGCAAGTGTACTCGAATTTTTGGAGAATTACGAAACGCTCCTTGCAAACTCGATGGAGAATATAAACGGCTTTATCGGTCAGATCAATGCAAGCTTTGGCTTGCAGATCCCTGCGGTTAACCTTGCAATGCTCAAGCAGGGTGTTGACTGGGTGGTTCAAAACGTAAACATTGAAGCTCTGATGGATCGCGTTCTTTCGGGCAATACCATTCTTCTTTTGTTCGAATATATTGAAGATGCCTTCTTTGTTATTACCGACGTTATCTTCGGTTTGTTTATCTCCCTCTATCTCCTCTCCGGCAAGGAAAGACTTTATGCGCAAATTATGAGAACAAGAAAGGCACTTTTCAATTCTCGCATCAATGAGCGCATCACCCGTATTTGCACGATTGCAGATGAATCCTTTGGCGGATTTTTGCGCGGTAAGCTCTTGGATTCCACCATTGTTGGTATTCTCGTCTATATCGTAATCTCCATTATGGACGTTCCCTATGCCCTTTTGATTTCCGTCATCATCGGCATTACCGACATCGTGCCCGTGGTAGGCCCTTGGGTAGGTGTTATTCCCTCGGCTGTCATCATCATTTTGACAGACCCCATTAAGGTCATTCCCTTCCTCTTTGCTATCCTTATCGTTCAGCAAATTGACGGTAACATCATCGCCCCCAAGATTTTGGGCGAAAACACCGGCGTAAGCTCGCTTTGCGTTATGATTGCAATTACCGTAATGGGAGCGATTTGGGGATTGGCAGGCATGGTATTGGGCGTTCCCCTCTTTGCAACCATTATCGAGCTCGTCAACGAATTTTTGAACAAGCGACTTGAAAAGAAAGGTCTTTCGACCGAGATTGAAGACAGTATGGACGAGGACAACAAAAAGCACAAGCACCGCCACGAAAAGGTAAGCCTTTCCAACGGCTTTGGCCCCTTGACAAAAGAGGAAAAAACACGCCTTCTCTCCTATTCTCTCGCTCGCAAGTACGATCTTTATGACAAGCAAGACAATGCAACGCTTGCCGCTTGTGTTGGCGAATATTTAGATGCAACCAAGGAACCCGAAGCAGATACTACTGCCACGGAAGAGGCTGCAGAACCCGAATTTGTTGCCGAGCAATCGGATTTGATTGAAGAAGCATGATGAACGAAGGCTTTGGACTGCGAGAATACGGCGCGTTTTCACCCGAAAAGGTGATTGCCGAAAATCTGCACGAGTTAGATGCACGCGCCGATATTCTTGAGGAGCAGGAGATTGCACATTTGCGCGAATTGGCAACCGAAATCGCCCTTGGTGACGATATCGCCGATCTGCTCTCCTCCCTCCCATATTATCGAATTGCTCCCGCGCTCCCTGCCCCCAATGCTTTGGCAGGCAACCTTAAATTGCTTTCTCGCTCACGCGGACTTTTGGAAGCAAAGCAATGCATACTCCTTGCCCACGCTTTGTACGATGAATTGAAGGGGCGCGAGGATCTTTCTTCTGCACTCTTTCCCGATGCGGAGGAAATTGCTCCGCATGCCGCAGGACACATCGTATACCAAAAAAGCAGCTATACCGATGATGCCTACCTTGCATTTGCCACACTTGTTCCACAGGCGCGTGCCGCCTATGCACACAGTGCGCACTCTGCCTGCGAGGACGTTTACAACGGTCACTGCGAGTATTGCATTCTGCCCATTGAAAACGCTGTTGAAGGCGAGCTTGCCGGCTTTGCAAAGCTGATTGCAAAGTATGACCTTAAAATTGCCGCCTGCTGTGATATTGTGGGTACTGATGCTTCCCGACAAACGCGATTTGCGCTCCTGAGACGGAACATTCTCCCTCTTTTTGTGGCAGATGCTTCCAAAAACGAATATTTCCGTTTTTCCCTCCCTTCCACTCTTTCGAACGTTGTAGCAGAGGTTTTGAGCGCGGCAAAATTTTACGGATTGCAGTTTGTTTCTATGAACACTCACCCAGACAGTGAAATTGCACATTTTAATTTGACATTTTCTATTCGCGGCGGCGATATTTATCCGTTCT
The DNA here is from genome assembly GCA_017631775.1 of Clostridia bacterium. The sequence continues at coordinate 9,239 of JAGBSQ010000035.1, forward strand.
TGCTCTATCTTGCAACGGCCGCCCCGCAATATACGCCAATTGGCATTTACTCCCACATCAACCGGAAAGGATTATAAAACTATGGATCGCTTTATCTACACAACAAAGGGCGTTTGTTCTCGCGCCATCGAAATCGCTATTGAGGACGGCATTATTGCAGAGGTTCGCTACGTTGGCGGTTGCCACGGCAACACCCAAGGTGTTGCGGCTCTTGTAAAGGGCTACTCTGTAACCGAGGCAATCGAGCGTCTTTCGGGCATTCGTTGCGGCATGAAGAGCACCTCTTGCCCCGACCAGCTTGCAAAAGCGCTCTCCGAATATCTCCAAAAGAATTAACATATTCTGTTTTGATTTCCCTCTGCTCCCCGCTACATCTCATTTTTTACGGAGGAACCTTCATGAAAGAATTTTGGAATCTTTATTACAAATGGCTTAATGCCGACGTTCTGACAGACGCCGAAAAAGCCGAGCTTCGCGCTATTGAAAACAATGAGGATGAGGTCGCTCTGCGCTTTTCCTCTGCCCTCTCCTTTGGTACCGCAGGCTTGCGCGGTACTATGAAGGTAGGCATGAACGCGATGAACGTTCACACCGTAGCACACGCTACACAAGGCCTTGCAAACCTCATCGTAAGCGAGGGCCGTGCCAATGAGGGTGTTGCCATTGCTTGCGACAGCCGCCTCAACTCTCAACTGTTTGCCGAGACCGCCGCAAGCGTTCTTGCCGCAAACAACATCAAGGTTTATCTTTTTGATTCCTTGCGCCCCACGCCTGAGCTCTCCTTTGCATTGCGCGAGCTCGGTTGTGTTGCCGGCATTAACGTAACCGCATCTCACAACCCCAAGGAATACAACGGCTACAAAGCTTATTGGGAAGACGGCGCACAACTCCCCCCCGAGCATGCCGACACCGTTGCTGCCGAGATTGCAAAGCTTGATATTTTTGCAGACGTTAAAAAAATGCCCCTTGACGAGGCACTCAATGCCGGTCTTGTAACCATTATTGGTGAAGAGATGGACGAAAAATATCTCTCCAACGTAGCGGCACAAGCTGTCAACCCCAATGCAATCGCCGCAGTTGCCGATGAGCTTAAGATCGTTTACACTCCTCTGCACGGAACCGGCTACCGTCTTGTTCCTGCAATTCTTTCCCGTGTAGGATTGAAGCATCTTTATACCGTTGATGAGCAAATGGTCATCGACGGCAACTTCCCCACGGTCAAAAAGCCCAATCCCGAATACCCCGAGGCTTTTGCGCTCGGTATTGAGATTGCAAACAAGGTTGGCTCTGACTTGGTTATTGCAACCGACCCCGATGCTGACCGCGTGGGCGTTATGTCCCGTACTCCCGACGGCTCCTTTGCTACCATTACCGGCAACCAAATGGGTGCGCTTTTGGTAGATTATATCATCACCGCTTACAAAGAGACCAACACAATGCCTCACAATCCTTACGTTGTTAAGAGCATTGTTACAAGTGAGCTTGCCGCAAAGATCTGCGCCGCAAACGGCGTTAAGATGCACAACGTTCTCACCGGCTTTAAGTTCATTGGCGAAGTTATCAAGAACTACGAAAAGAGCGGCGACGGAAGCTTTTTGTTCGGCTTTGAAGAAAGCTACGGCTACCTCAAGGGCACATACGCTCGCGATAAGGATGCCGTTGTAACCGCTATGCTCATTTGCGAAATGACCGCTTTCTATAAGGCTTGCGGAATGACCCTTTCCGATGCGCTTGCGGCACTCTTCCAAAAATACGGCTTCTGCCTTGAGCAAAACGTAGAGATCTATATGGAAGGTCTTGAAGGCCCCGCTCGTATGGCGGCTTTGATGGACGGTCTGCGCAACAATCCTCCCCGTGAGTTTGGCGGTGTTGCTGTAACCCTTGTAGGCGACTACGGCAAGGGCACCATTACCGAAAACGGTGAGGTTCGCCCCACAGGTCTCCCCTCTTCCAACGTTCTTTACTACCGCCTTGCTAACGGTGACGTTATTGTTGCCCGTCCTTCGGGAACCGAGCCCAAAATCAAATTCTACTATATGCTTGAGGCTGACAACCGCGCAAATGCAGAAGAAAAGCTTGCAAGCTATCAAAAAACGCTGAACGCTCTCTCCGAAAATTAACTTCCCTGCCGCGCGTTCACCCCTAAAAGGAGGTGTCAAAAATGCCCGAAACAAACGTTTTGGAGTTTGAAATGCTGCAAGAACTGCTCTTGCAGAAAAAGTACGCAGAATTTATTCAAGAAATCGACAAATGCAACCCCGTTGACGCCGCAGATCTGCTTTCGCAATTCCCCGAGGATCAAGTCGCGCGCGTATTCCGCCTTTTCAAAAAGGACGTTGCCGCGGAGGTTTTTGCAGAGCTTGACGCGGATTTGCAGGAATTGATCATTCAACATATGACAGACCGCGAAATTGGTGAAATGCTGGAAGAGCTTTACACCGACGACGCCGTTGATATGTTGGAAGAGATGCCTGCTAACGTGGTTAAGCGCATTATGAAAAACGCGACCCCTGAAACACGCGATGAGATCAACCGCTTCCTCGCTTACCCCGAGGAAAGTGCGGGAAGCGTAATGACCAGCGAGTTTATCGACTTGCGCAAGAATATGACCTGCGAAGAAGCCATTGCGCGTATTCGCCACATCGGTCTTGATAAGGAAACGATCTACGTTGCCTACGTCACCGACCAAAAGCGTATTCTTGAAGGTGTTGTTGTGCTCAAGCAGCTTTTGTTTGCAAAGCCGACCGATCTCATTGCCGACATTATGAACGAGAACGTTCTTTATGCCAGCACACACGATGACCAAGAAACGGTTGCAAACATGATTTCGCACTACGGTATCATTGCGCTCCCCATTGTTGACAAAGAAAAACGCTTGGTCGGTCTTGTAACCGTCGATGACGCGCTCGAAGTTATTGAAACCGAGGCCACCGAGGATATTGAAAAGATGGCGGCTATGTTGCCGAGTGATAAGCCCTACCTCAAGACCACCGTTTGGGAAACCTGGAAGCAACGTGTGCCGTGGCTGCTCCTTTTGATGCTGACTGCTACCTTTACCCGCACCATCATCACAAAGTACGAGGCGGCTATTGGAACCTACGCTATTCTCACCGCATTCTTCCCCATGCTTATGGGTACCGGCGGTAATGCAGGCGGTCAAACCTCTGTTGCCATTATTCGTGCGCTCTCCTTGGGAGAGGTAGAACTCAAAAACGTTTTGCGCGTATTTTGGAAAGAATTGCGCGTTGGCGTTCTTTGCGGTGTAACCTTGGCTGCTGCTACGTTTGTAAAGGTAATGGCAATCGACTTCCGTTTTCAAATGTATTCCACATCCACCTCGGGTGACGTGCAAAACAATTTGATCATTACGCTTGCAATCAGCGCAACCGTTTTCTCTGCAATCGTTGTAGCAAAAGCGGTTGGAACCCTGCTCCCCTTGGGTGCAAAAAGGATTGGCCTTGACCCTGCAGTTATGGCAAGTCCTTTTATTACAACCATCGTTGATACCGTAACGCTGATGATCTACTTTACCATCGCATCGGCTCTGTTGGGTATATAAAACAAGAAAAAAGCAGAAGTTTTAGCTTCTGCTTTTTCTTTTTGCAAGCGTTTGCTATACCTCTTCTACCTCTCGGCTCATCTTCTCGGCGGTAAAATGCGAAAGATAGCGTTCGCGTGCGGCTTCCCTCATTCTCGCCTCACGCTCCGGATTTTCGGCAATTTGCAAAATGGCATTGGCAAGCGCCTCGGCATCTCCCACGGGAAAAAGAATGCCTGCCTCACTCTCCCCAATCATTGCCACGTTGCCTCCATAGCTTGTTGCAACCGTGGGCAGTCCTACGCTCAGCCCCTCGGAAATAGCAAGGCAAGAGGTCTCGGTGCCGCGCGAACAGTTGACTCCAACGCGCAAAATGCGATAGATGGGTGCCATATCAGAAACAAATCCCGTAAAGATCACCGCATCGACAAGCTCTAACCGCGAGGCCATGTTTTCGATCTCTCGGCGTCGTTTTCCGTCACCGATGATAAGAAAACGAAACGGGATTTCGGGATGCGCTTCCTTCAGTATGGCGGCAGCCATTAAAAAAGTGTCGTGACCTTTATAATCCTCAATGCGGGCACAAATGCCAACCGTAAAATCCTTTTTATTGATACCGTATTGCGCGCGGGTGGCATCAAGGGTTTCTTCATCCACCTCTCGCACAGGCAGAGAGCCGTTGATGATAACACTCATCTTCTCCTTTGGAATACCCAACTCGCACAAGTTTTCGGCGGCGGCATCTGCGGTGGCGATTACGTGATCGGAAAGAAGCCGATTGCCAAATCCCGCAACTCGTCTGATCACGGGACTTGCAAGAACACCCGCGTGCGGAAAATAGCAATGCCTTGTGTGAAGCACCGGAACGCCGCACAGTCTTGCCGCCACGCGTGCAGAAATCGCTGCATTTGTGTGCACAATGTTAATGTTGTTCCTTTTGATAATGCGTGAAAGCTCCCACACCGAGCTTGGTGAAACACGCTCGCAAACTGCGCTCAAATAAAGCAGAGGAACGCCTATTTTATCCAACCGTTGCGCAAGCATTGATCCGTTTGGGAGCGCGACTATGCTCTCTACCTTTTCTCTATCAAAGCACGTCAAAAGATTGCTCAAAAGAACACCTGCACCGCCTATGTTTTGATCGCTGATAACGTGTAAAACCTTCATTTGAATACTCCTTTGCCCTTTTCTTTTAGTATTTACCGTTATCGCTGTTTTATCAAAAAAAGCTCTCTTGACTTCAAGAGAGCTTTTTGTTTATTTCTTTTGTTCGCAAGAGCAGTTGCCGCTACACTCTTTGCTATAGGGGCAACCAACACATTTTTGTCCGTTCTTTTTTGCGCGAATGATGTAAAGGATCGCTCCGCCTACCGCGAGAAGGATAACCAGAAGAACGACCATATCAGTTGGTGTAAGTGTCATACTGCCACCTCTTGGCGCGCTTTCTTTTGTGCCGCCTCACGTGCGAGCTCGCGATCTCTTTTGATGATGAGCAGAACAAGAACGCCAACAAAAGCAGTTACAATGCCCCAACCCAAAAGCGGCATCCAAACAGAAGCAAAGCCGGCTCTTGTGATGAGTGTGCCAAAGAAATATGTCAAAAATGCTACGGTATATCCAACACCAAGCTGCAAACCGACACCGGCAAACAGCCATTTGCGGCTACCGAGTTCTGCATTCATCGCACCGATAGCGGCAAAGCAAGGGGGCGAGAAAAGATTGAACATCAAGTACGCCAATGCCGCAACCTTGGTAATGGCAAATACAGATGCAACCTCGGCACCTGCGCCTTCCATAAGAGCGAGCTCTTCGGTATTGATCAGGTTTTCAAGGCCTACAAAGCAAACCGCAAGTGTGCCAACAACGTTCTCTTTTGCAATAAATCCGGTGATGATCGCCGCCGCCATTTGCCACATAACAGCACCGATAATGGGAGCAAAAAGATATGCAAAAGGAGCTGCAATGCTTGCCAAAATAGAGTCGCGGGCATATTCGCCCGGTTGGAGGGACCAATTG
>JAGBSQ010000003.1 GCA_017631775.1 Clostridia bacterium
AGGAACTCTTTGCAGATAGCGAGTCATTGGATGCTTTGAAAAACTCGATTATTTTGGCTGTCAGCTCGTCTGTTATTGCCACAACCTTGGGCACTCTTGCGGCATTTGGCATTTCGCGTGCAAAAAATCGCTACTATCGCCAAACCCTTGAGTCGGTTGCCAACATTCCCATGATGAACCCGGATATCGTAACCGGTGTTTCAATGATGCTCTTGTTTGTTGGTGTTGGTGCGATAATCGGTGCCAAGAGCACACTCGGCTTTTGGACAATGCTGATCGCACACACTACGTTTAACCTGCCTTACGTTATTTTGCAGGTGCTTCCCAAATTTCGTCAAATGGATAAGAACTTGACGGAGGCCGCGCTTGACCTTGGTTGCACACCTAGACAGACCTTCTTCCGCGTAGAGCTGCCTTCGGTTATGCCCGGTATCGTTTCCGGCTTGATGATGAGCTTTACTTTGTCACTCGATGACTTTGTAATCAGCCACTTTGTCAGCTCTCCCGACTTCAAAACGCTGCCTCTTTACATCTACACACAAACGGCACACGAGGTCAAATTCAGCATGTATGCGCTGTGTACCATTATGATACTTGCCATTCTGTTCCTTTTGATCGCTGTTAACGTAGCAGGCTCTATGGGCGAGCGTCGCGCACTTCAACGGGCGCGCAAGGCAGTGAAGGGAGGCGTAAGATGATGAAGAAGAGAATTGCACAACTTCGTTTGGTTTGCATTTTCCTGTCTCTTTGTTCCGCGGTATTTACTTCCTGCGAAGAAAAAGACGAAACCCTTACGCTTTACGTTTACAACTGGGGTGAGTATATCTCCGACGGTTCGGACGAAAGCGTTGACACCAATGCAGAGTTTGAAAAGTACTGCAAAGAAGTGCTTGGCATTACCGTTAAGGTCAACTATTCTACATTTGCGAGCAACGAGAGTATGTATGCAAAGGTAAGTAGCGGTTCGACCAAATACGACGTCATCATTCCTTCTGACTACATGATTGAACGTATGGTCAAGGAAGATATGCTGGCGCCGCTTGATCTTTCCAAAATTCCGAACTATCAGTATATTGATGAATCTTTTAAGGGAGAAAACGTTTACTACGAGTGCGGTTCGGACGTAACTTATTCCATTCCGTATTTCTACGGTATGATCGGTGTTATTTACAATACTTCTATTGTAGACGAAAACGATGAGCAGATCGGCAGTTGGGATTTGATGTGGGATGAGCAATACAAGGGCGATATCCTGCAATTCAACAACAGCCGTGATGCTTTTGGTACTGCACAGTATAAGCTTGGTCTTGACGTTAATGACGAGAACGAAGAACAATGGAGACTTGCATTGGATGAGCTTTTAGAGCAAAAGAAGATCGTTCAAGGCTACGTTATGGACGAGATCTTTAACAAGATGCAAAGCGGCTCTGCAGCTATTGCGGCATACTATGCAGGCGACTATCTCTCGATGCACGAGGATAACGAGGATCTTGCATTCTTTTATCCCAAAGAGGGAACCAACAGCTATATTGATGCAATGTGCATTCCCAAAAACGCCGAGCATTATGATTTAGCGTTGGAATACATTAACTTCATGTGTTCTCATGATATTGCAATGGCAAACGCGCTCTACACCTATTATGCATCTCCTGTAACAACGGTTGTCCAAGACCCCGAGTATCAGGAAGAAATGGGTGAGTATGCAATTGATATTTTGTACAATCAAGCAGAGAACGTGCCTTCACAGGCATACTTGAACCTTTCTCCCGAGGCGTTGGCTATGCAAAACGTTCTTTGGGAAGAGCTCAAGGCAAAGAGCAGCATTGGCAACGGTATTTACATCGGTTGCGGTGTTATTCTTGGTGTTTTGGTTGTGATTGGTGTTTGCCAATTGATCAAAAAACGCCGTTGGGCAAAGCTTTACGATTAAAAAGTAACAAAAAGAAGATGCTCTTATGGAGCATCTTCTTTTTGTTATTATTTCAAATTTGCAATTACGCGGTCAACCCACTCAATAATCGCGGTCTTTTCTTCGGGTTTAACAGAGCCACCGATAATCGGGAGGCCGCCCTTGATGTAAAGAACTTCGTCGTAAACAGCGTTGTTTTGTGCAATCTCAGAAAGAACCTTTTTAACAGCATTTGCAGCAGCTTCGTTACCGTCAACCATCAAAGCAATGTTTTGAGCACGTGCTTTGGTGAGCTCTTGGCAGAACAGGCGCAGGGAATCGTCAAGGTGTTCGCCTTTAGCAGAAAGGATCAGAACAACAATTCTTTCTTTGTCGCAGGAGTATGCAGGCGGAATAACGTCAACTGCATTTACACCAAGATCATAATGCGCTTTGATCTCGTTAGCAATGTTTTTAACCTTCGGCTTTGCAGAATTGTAAAGCACTCTCATTTTGATAGCCATATTTATGTTCCTCCAAAAAAGATTTCAGTAGTCTACATTTATATTATAACACGGTTTTGACAAAAATGCAATAGGGAATGGGAAGTTGAGGAAATAAAAAATTTTGAAAGCAAAAAGGGAAGAGTAGGGGGCTTTGCCGTTACCACTTCTCTATTTCCATGCATTGAATCCTTGCCTCAAGATAAGCTCATCGCATTTGAAATTTAAATTGGTGTTTTTGCTGTGATATTTTGCCGGAGTTAGTGCCTTTGCGAGGAGGTTGTTCGTTAGCTTGTTTTTGAGTAGATACGATGGTGAATAGAATACACCACCTAATCCCCCTGGAAAAACACCCTTATTTTCTTCTCTCAAATAGGCAATTCTCGGGGGAAGGTTGGTTTCTGCTGTCTATCACCGCATAAGAGAAGAAATGTACGCTCACACTTTGATATAGCTCCAATTATACAAAAGGCAAATTTTGTATAATTGAGGGGATAGAAAATGGGTGTTTCAGGCATTTTGGGAGGTTTTGCCTGATTTTCTAAGTCCATTTATGGATTTGCGCAATTATCCTTCGTATATAGTATATAATAAATAAAAGCAATAATCTGTAATCAAGATCATTGCTTTTAATATTCTTGTAGGAGCTGTTCTAACAGTTCTACCTTTTCGCTGGCGTAACGGTAAGCATTTTTGTAATCTTCATTTTCGCGGCAGCAAATTTCCAAATCTTCAAGTACTGTGTAGAGCTCAATTTTGTTCAGCGGCGTTGCGCTGTCCTGTAGGAGCTGCTGTAAGGCTTTTTGAGCCTGCTTGTGGTTTTTAGCTGTAATTAGAAGTTTGCTTTGCAAATGCGCCGCAAAGAAGCTATTTGCGGCATCGGCGGACGGCTGTTTGATGAATTGCTCGGCGACGAATGCATCACCGGTATCCAATGAATCCAGCGCATCCAAATATTGCGAGATGATCGAATTGCTTTTTACACTCAACGTTTTCTCTTCGTCTAACAAATCAGAATACAATGTATGAGAAATTCGTTCCATAAAACGAAAATATACTCGAATCTCCGCCTCAATGGCATCGGTCGAGTAAATCGTTTTTTCAGCATAACTTATTGCTTCATCAAAAAAACGGCATGAAGAACGCAGTCTACCGCTCCAAAATTCCTCCACGGCAATGCCCATGTCGCAATTTGCAAGCAATAAACTGATTTCGTCATCCGGTTCAGGACAACCGGAGAGACAAAGACTTCTACAGCTTTGCACATCTCCGGTTGTGTATGCTTTTTTGATGTTGGAAAGGTTGCTCATTTTACGGTAGGCCATTTCATCTCCTTGTTCAGC
>JAGBSQ010000036.1 GCA_017631775.1 Clostridia bacterium
CGTCAACGTATTCTTTTTCTACTACTTCTTCTGCTGCTACTACTGCATCGTTGATTTCTTCTTGGAACATGGTGTGTAATCCTCTCTTTGTTGTGAAAATGGTGTATTTTTACCCTTAGCGGATTTTGACCGCCATCTTTGGGGTCTCCCCCAACGCTTTGATTAAGCTATTCGGGCATTGAACTGTTTGGGTGAAGTTCTACACGCAGCTTTTTGCGAATGCGATAAACGGCATTTTGCACGCTTCGCTCATCCTTGCCGAGCTGTGCGGCAATCGCGCCCGTTGTTTGCCCCGAAAGATAAAGCCACCAAACGTGACTTTCATACGGCGACAAAACCGACTCGATGCGGCGGTAGAGCTCCATATACGCTTCCTCGGCGACTACGCCTTGTACAACGTCTTCTTCTATCTTGACGCGTTCCTCAAGCGGCAACACCGACTCATGGCGGCGAAGCTTGCGCATATAGGAAATGAGACGGTTGCGCACGCACATTTTGGCATAAAGGCCAAAGCTGACCTCTGCCTGCGCGCTGTCATAGCTTTGCACCGCACGGTAAAAAGCAATGCATGCCTCCTGACGCAAATCCTCATAACTTTCAGAATCCTCAATTGTATTTGCAAAAGAATGACTCATCGAATCGATCAAGGGCTCGTAAGCCTCAAGAAGCGCCTCAAACGCACTCTCGTCGCCCGCGCGAGCGGCATTGATCAGTTCGAGTTGTGCGGTTTGATCGTTCTTGTTCATTTGGGGAATCCTTTCGGGCGCATCAAAAAAGTTTTCTACATAATAATTGTATCATCTTTTTTGTGAAATGTCAACATATTTTTTTGTTCTTCCGCCCTATATTTTTTGCACATTGCATCATCTTGCACAATTTGTGTGATTCTGTTTTGGAGAATTCGACGGTTTTTAAAGCTTTCTTTGTCCATTTTTCACATTGGAAAATGTGAAAAATTGTTACATTTTATGTGACAGATTTTTGAAAAACGGCAAAAAAAAAAGAAAAAAGCCATTTTTTGATAAAATTTTAAGCTTTTTTGCACTCATATTTGCATTTTTGGGCGCATAAGATGTAGCACAAAAACGGATAGAAAAGGAGCATTTGATATGGACAACTACACAAAAAACGACTCCGCCGCCCTGCGCGTGCAAGCACTGCTTTGCGATAAACAAGAAATGGGTGAGGTCAGTGGCGAGATCTCCCTGCCCGACTACCTACCTGAGGTCAAACGCCTGATGCGCGTCAGCGCGACTGTCACACCGCCCGCTCGCTACGTGGGAGCCGCAAACACCGAGCTTTCGGGATCGGTTGACTTCTGCATTCTTTATACGGGAAACGACGGTGCGCTGTATTCTACCTCGCACACCTCGCAGTATCGCATCGGCATTCCCACAGATCTGCCCAACGATGCCGCTCTTGGCGAGGGTCTGGTTTGCGATGCGGATATTTTGCCCGAGCCCTGCAACGCTCGCGTTCTTGCCCCCAGAAAGCTTTCACTTAAGTGCCGTTTGCGTGCGCGGATGCGGCTTTACGGCAACCGACTAATTGAAAACGGCGACGTTATAGCCGGCATTGCCGCCGAAAAGCTGTTTGGTTCCTGCGACACCGCCGAGCATTTTTGCGGTGTTGGTCAGCCGCTTTTGTTGCACGATGAGATCGTTTGCGACACGCAAAGCGAGGACGTACGCGTGATCTGCGCCGACGGTAAGGTGTTGGTTTCGGAGGCCGTTGCCGGAAGCGGTGGCGTCACCTGCCGCGGAGAGGTGGCACTCAAGCTGCTTTGCGCACACGATTCCACCGGTCTTCCCCCTTCCCAACTGATGCGACGGATCCCCTTTGAAAGCTCAATTGAGGTTGAGGGATGCGAGGTCAACTGCATGGCATCTGCCTTTGGCACCTGCACAGACGTAAGCGTGACGGTTGAGGAAGGACGCATTTTGTGCGATCTTGCAATCGTTTTGGAGGGACGTGCGGAAAGAAACCGCAATTTGACCTATGTGCGCGATGCCTACACCTTGGAGGCAACGTGTGAGAGTAGGACCGATTTTTTATCACTTCCCCATTCTCGCAGCTGCGTGTGTGCAAACTTTTCGGTTGGCAGCACACTCACGGCAGAAGAAGCAGGTCTGCGCGCCGGTATGAGCGTCATCGATGCGCAACTGATGCCTCTTGCAGTAGATTTGGTGCAAGAACACGGAAAAGATATTTTAAGTGGTCGTTGTCGCGTACATCTGACCCTTTGCGATAACAACGGAGAGATCTCCTCACAAGAGGTAGAGGTCCCCTACCGCTACGAAACGGAAGCCAAGGGAGGGACGCTTGCCGATGCGCTTGTCCACCTCTCCCCCATTAGCTGTCGCGCTCGCGCCGACGGCGAACGCCTTGGCATTGACGGTGAGATTGCCGTTTCTATCTTGACGCGCGCAGAGGAAAAAATTCAGTATCTTTCTGCCTGCAACATTGGCGACAAATGCAAAAAGGCGGAGGGAGAATGCACCGTTTGCTTCCCCTCGCCCACCGACACCTTGTGGAGCGTTGCAAAGAGATACCACAAGCCGCTCGCACATTTAACAAGCATCAATACCCTTCCCCCACAAGCACAAGCCGCTGCGGCCGACACCAAAGCATCGCTTGCGGGAGTGAACTATTTGTTGGTTTGATAAAAAAAATCGGAGAGCCGAAACCGGCTCTCCTTTTTTCTATTTTTCACTTTTTAACAGCTTTTCGCACTCGTCAAAAAAGGTTTTGCGGTTCGCTTGGGAAAGGACGGCATAAACCACACAGTTGCCATAAACCCTCACCTCGGCATCGCGGAGCTTTGGCGTTTCTGCCGGCATATAGGAGTTGTACCACTCCAAATTGTCATCGTAGCGTTTTTTCAAATAACCGGTCAAAAGCTGATTGCGAACCTCTTGGGCTTTTCCCTCTTCTACCTCAAAAATGCCGAACTCGTCAAGATCGTTGGTGTTTTGCGCATAATAAACATAGCTTTCCCGAACGGCCTCGGTGGATGGGATATATTCTTTGATGAAGTTTTGGTCATTATCAATCCAACGGCTCTCGGTGGGCGTTTTTTGGCACAAGGCATCGGCAATTTCTTTGGCGTTGATATCCTTTTGATAGACTTCCTTTTTGCAAGCGGTCGCGCCAAGCGCAACTACTGCGAGCAATATGCACACAACTGTTCGAAATATTTTTTTCATTGTTTTTCTCCCTTTTTTCATTCTGCTCCCCCCATAGTTTGGCACAAATGCGACAAAATTATGCGGTACGCATCGTTGGTTAAATGAATGCCGTCGCCAATATCGTAATTGGAAAGCAATGCACCGCTCGCATCGGATAAAAGCGCGGCGGTGTTGATATAGGCGACATTCTCGTACTCTTGCGAAAGCGATGCGATATATGCATTTAAGGCTTGGATTTGCGCGTTTAATTTGGGAACAGGTGCAGAAAAACAATCGTTTTCCCCCACGGGATAAACCGATTGCAAAATGATTTTGGTATTGGGAGAGCGCGCAAAAACACCATCGATCAAAGCACGGTAATTGCGCAAAAAGGCTTCGGGATCGCGGCTCCAACGAGGGAGACCGTTAAGGCCAAAAGAAAGCACCAACACACGCGGTTGCCCTCTTTCGACCGCCTCGGCAAAAGAGATCTTCTCACCCTCATAAAAAACGGGAGAGGACAAAATACGCATATCTAAATATCGCGTACCGCTCTCGTCACGCAAGACCTTTTCTCTTCCGTCAAGAACACCGCCCGAGCGAGCAAGATGTGCCGTGGTCGATTCGCCAAAAAAATAGACGCCTGCAAGGGCGTCTTTTTCGTTTTGGGGCAAAACGAAAGGCTCCCTACTGTCCGCTTTGGTCGATACTGTCAAGGCACACAAAAGTGATAAAACCGTCAACAATTTTAACCAAGGTTTCATAGGGAGCCTTCCTTTTCATCATTCCTCTTCAACCACGCGCTTCCAACGTGCGGCACAGATATGTACAACGGCGAAATGGATCCAATAAATTACGGTGAGGAGTACGAGCATGAGCAGCACGTAAACACCCGTAGATGCACTGCCGGCCGGC
>JAGBSQ010000037.1 GCA_017631775.1 Clostridia bacterium
GTTTTGGTGTTGCAAAACAGATGATCTCCCAAGGACAGAGCATTGAGGAGAACGTCTTTGGGATATTCGCTTCCGTATTCATTTTCAATAAAACGAATGGGAGCGCCGTAAACCGATGAGATTTCTTCCAATTCGCGTGTCGCTATCCGGTAATAGCTTTTTGTACAAAAGATAGCATCGGGCGCAAAAAAGAGAAGCATATCGGGGTGGGATGCAACGGGTTGTGGCAAAATTGGGTGTGGTGGCAAACGAAGTGTGCGATGGCCGAACCGTTCCAATGTTTCTTCGGCATCCTTTGGAAAGGTATGATTTGTAATTGCAAGCATTTCAACTCCTAAAATAAAGGGCAGACACACCGTGTCTGCCTTACTTTATTTGCACATTCAGATTAAGCCTTCTTCATGGTGCGCAGGCAACGAGAACAAACGTAGATTGCTTTGCTGCCTTCCAACTTTACCTTGCGGATGTTGGGCTTCCAAGTTCTGTTGGTTTTGCGATTGGAGTGAGAAACGTTTTGACCGAACACAACGCCCTTACTGCAGATACAACATTTTGCCATTTTAGCGACCTCCTTAAGACTTGCTCGTGCCTAAAAAGTAGCGGCAGAGCTGTTTCCATACTTCAAACGAAAGATATTATACCATACTTTTTTCAAAAAAGCAAGAGTTTTTTTGGATTTTTTTATAATTTTTTTATCTTTTTTGCAATCAAATGCAAATTTTTTCAAAAATGCCGTAAGAATACCGATATTTCAAGGCAAACCGAAGGTTACGGCGCAAATTTTATTGCGCTGTGTTATGTGGGCAAAGTGTGCCAAAGCATTTTTTGCCGTCATTTCCCGTAATATAAACCGTTCGGGTTTGTGCTTGCAAAGATTGCGATGCCGGACAAGCGACCTCAACAAAGGTTGCCGTGTGACCGATCATCACACCCTCGGAATAGGTTTCAAAGAGAACGTCGACCGCCGTGTCGGTGTAGGCATCAAGAATTTCCTTTTGAATTTCTGCTTGAATAGCACTCAGCTCGCGCACGCGCTGATGGCGGATCTCTTCGGGAACGCGCCCCGGCAGAGTTGCGGCAACCGTACCGCGACGCTCGGAATAGGGGAAGACGTGGATCATTAAAAATTTCGCTTTTTTTGCAAAATCGACCGTCAGGGCAAAGTCCTCCTCGGTCTCACCGGGGAAGCCGACAATGATGTCGGTGGTAAATTGAACACCGGGCATCGCCGCGCGCAAGCGCTCCATGCCTTCAAGTGCCATTTTGCGGTTGTATGTGCGCTTCATCAATGCCAAAATCTTATCCGATCCGCTTTGCATCGAAAGATGAAAATGCGGTGTTAAGGATTTTAGCTTTGCATGATGGTCTACAAAGTCCTGCTTCATCAAAGAGGGATCGAGGGAGCCAAGACGAACGCGACCGATGTTGGGGATTTTGTCGACCTCTTCCAAAAGATCTGCCTAGCGGTAGCCGTTATCAAAGTCGCGACCGTAAGAAGCGGTTTCAATGCCTGTCAAAACGACCTCGCGGCAGCCGCCCTCGGTCAGCGCGCGCACCTCGGTGAGAACGTCCGCGGGGGACTTGGAGCGTACCTTGCCGCGTGCTTCGGGAATGATGCAATAGGTGCAACGGTTCTCACAGCCGTCCTCAATTTTAATGTATGCACGGGTGCGGTCGAACTTTGTAATGTTCATTTCCTCAAAGGAATTGAGTGGGGAAATGGAAATTTCGGGCGTTTCGTTCTTGCATCCCTTAGCCATCAAATCTTCAAGTGCCCGGATGACCTGCAACTTTTCTCCATTGCCGCAAATGTAGTCAATGCCTTCAATTTTAGCAAGCTTATCCGAAAACACCTCAGCCATGCAACCCGTAACAAGAACGTATGCCGCAGGATTGTTCTTAATGGCGCGGCGAATGAGCTGACGAGCCTTGCGGTCAGATTCTGCCGTTACCGTTCAGGTGTTGATGATGTAAGCATCACAAACTTGAGAAAAGGGGACGACCGAAAAGCCGCGGGAGGTAAGTCCCTCGGCAATGGCTTCCGATTCATATTGATTGACCTTACACCCAAGGGTGTAAATACCAACGGTAGCGCGTGAATGTGACATAATGGCTCCTTTTTGTTGCGTTACCATTATTTTAGCATGTTTTTGTCAAAAAGTAAATAAAAAAACACAAAAAATTACACCGAATTTGCATTTTAGACTTGAAAAATACAAAAAAGAGTTGTATAATGAAGTTGAAATTCAATACGCTTGCAGAGGAGGCAGTAAAATGAGTGAATTGTTTGTTATGAATCACCCCCTTATTACCCACAAGCTCTCTATTATGAGAAACAAAAAGACGGGTTCTAAGGATTTTCGCGAACTTCTTGATGAGATCGCTATGCTGATGGGCTATGAATTGACCCGTGACCTTCCCACCGAGGATGTTACTATCGAAACTCCCATTACCAAAATGAAGGCTAAAATGATTTCCGGCAAAAAGCTGGCTATCGTTCCGATCTTGCGTGCAGGTCTTGGTATGGTAGACGGATTGCAACGCCTTATTCCCGTTGCAAAGGTAGGCCACATCGGTCTTTACCGCGATCCCGAAACACATCTGCCCGTAGAATATTATTGCAAGCTCCCGCCTGACATTGACGAGAGAATTGTTATTCTCGTTGACCCCATGCTGGCAACAGGTGGCTCCGCAGTTGACGCTTTGACCATGCTCAAGGCTCGCGGATGCAAGCAAATTCGCTTTATGTGTTTGGTTGCTGCTCCCGAAGGTGTTCGTGCTGTTCAAGCTAAGCATCCCGACGTTGATATCTATACCGCAGCGCTTGATGAGTGCCTTAACGAGCACGCTTACATCGTTCCCGGCTTGGGCGA
>JAGBSQ010000038.1 GCA_017631775.1 Clostridia bacterium
GGAATTGGGCTTCAAAACCTTGGAGAACACCGCGGTTTCCAACAGTGCCGACGGTCTTATTGCACACATCGAAAATCTTGGCAAGCTCCGCGACGGTCTTGCTTATGATATTGACGGCGTAGTTATCAAAATCAACGACCTTGCCACCCGTATCAGACTTGGAGAGGGAACCAACACCCCCAAGTGGGCGGTGGCATACAAATTCCCACCCGAGCAAAAGCAGACCAAGCTTGAGGATATTGTGGTTGCCGTTGGCAGAACCGGTGTTCTGACTCCTACGGCGGTGCTAACTCCTGTTCGTTTGGCAGGCACTACCGTTTCTCGCGCAACGCTTCACAATCTTGAGCTCATCCGCGAGCGCGACATTCGCATTGGTGACATCGTAACCGTGCAAAAGGCAGGGGATATTATTCCCGAGGTCGTTAAATCTCATCCCGAATTGCGCGCATCCGATGTAAAAGAATTTTTTATGCCCGAATTTTGCCCCTCTTGCGGTGAACCCGTATTTTACGATGCTGACGAGGGAGCGGCAACACGTTGCACTAACAGCCGTTGCCCGGCACAGCTTTCGCGCAGTATCGAGCATTTTGCATCCAAGGATGCAATGAGCATCGACGGTCTCGGCCCGCAAATCGTAGAGGCACTCCTCAAAGCAGAACTGATTACCGATGCGGCAGATCTCTATTCTTTAACCGTTGCCGATGTTGCGGGAATGGAAAGAATGGGCGAAAAATCTGCGCAAAATCTTATAGATGCTATCGAAAAATCCAAGAATGCAGGCCTTGAACGCTTGGTTTACGCGCTTGGCATTCGCAATGTAGGTGAGGTTGCGGCAGCATCTCTTGCAAAGCACTACGGTACGCTTGAAGCTTTGCAAAAGGCAACCGTTGAAGAGCTTTGCACCATTGAAGATTTTGGTTTGATCACGGCAGAGTGTGTCACCAATTTCTTCTCGCATCCACAAAACGTTGCTCTTTGCGAGCGCTTGACCGATGCAGGACTCTTGACTGTTTCCACCGCAAAGCCGGCGGACGATTTGTTTAAAGGGCTGACCTTTGTACTCACCGGCACACTCCCCACCATGTCTCGCGATGAGGCAGGCGAGCGGATCAAAGCCGCAGGCGGCAAGGTGTCGGGTAGCGTCTCCGCCAAAACACACTTTGTGGTAGCAGGCGAAGCGGCAGGCTCTAAACTGACCAAGGCACGCGCGCTCGGCGTTCCTGTTATCGATGAAGAAACACTTCTTCGCATGATTGAAGAGAGAACAACGACCCCATAAAAACAAACGAACCGAAGCCGCGACTTCGGTTCTTTTTTTGTTATTTTGGTTGATAGGTCGGCACTGCTTTCTGCAACGCCTTTTTGATGAGATCTGCATGGCTTTCTTTTGCAATCGCAAGCGAAAGAGCCGCAAGACCTTCCTCTACCGTCGCTTTGGAAAGGGCAGGGGAATGCTCTACAAAGATGCGCGAATGCTCGGTAGCAAGCAAATTTTGGGGGTTTGTTAGGAGCTCCTCGGTCAGCTTTTCGCCTACACGTAGGCCAATTTCGGTGATTTTGACGTCTTTTTCGGGGATCAGGCCTGCGTCGCAAATAATGGCTGCTGCAAGCTCATAGATGCTCACAGCCTTGCCCATATCAAGCACGAATATCTCGCCGCCCTTTGCCATTTCGGTAGCTTGCAAAACAAGGTGGCAGGCCTCGGCTATGCTCATAAAATAACGTGTTGCGCGCTTGTCGGTCACGGTCACGGGTCCACCCTCGGCAATTTGACGGCGGAAGAGGGGCATCACCGAGCCGTTGGAGTTGGCCACATTGCCAAAGCGAACGGCCGCAAAAATGGTTGAGGAGTTTGCACGCGCTCCAAGCATCTGCTCGCACATTTTTTTGCTCGCACCCATTACGCTTGTGGGGTTGACCGCTTTATCGGTGGAGATGAGAATGCACTTGTCCGCTCCGTATTTTTCGGCGGCATCAAAAATATTTTTTGTGCCAAAGACGTTGTTTTTGATTGCCTCGGCAGGGTTTTCTTCCATCAAGGGGACGTGCTTGTGTGCCGCGGCATGCAAAACGATTTCGGGGCGATGTGCTTCAAAAATCGAGTTTATGCGCGCGCTGTCGCGAATAGAAGCAATCACCACCGAGAGGGGAAGAGTAGAGCCGTATTTGCGAGAAAGCTCCTGCTGAATTTCATAGGCATTGTTCTCGTAAATGTCAAGTATAACGAGCTTTGCAGGCTGACACTCTGCTACGCGACGGCAAAGCTCTTGACCAATGGAACCACCGCCACCCGTTACAAGCACGCTTCGTCCTGCAAAGGTTTTTTTGGGGAACTCATCGGGCGCAAAAAGGGGAGTGTGACCCAGCAATTCCTTTGTTCGCAATGTGTTTTTTGGTTGCATGGCAAGCTCTCCTTTCCGCGTTCTTTTTTGTCATTATAGCACGAGAGGAGATGTTTGTCAAGTTTTGGTGTTGTGAATGTGAAAAAATAGAAAAAAAGATTGACATTTTGCTTGTGATGTAGTATAATATCGCTGTATTTCATTTGGTGTAAGGAGATGTTTTTTATGTCACAAAAAAGAACACAAAAACTCGCATTTGCGGCTCTGTTTGGAGCTTTGACATTTGCGGCAACGTGGGTGTCTTTTCCTTCGCCCTTTGGAGGTAATGTTAACCTCGGTGACTGTATCCTTTTGATTTCTGCATGGCTTCCTTTGGAACCCTGGAGCATTTTTGCTTGCGCAATCGGCGCAACCTTTACAGATCTTGCTGCAGGATATGCGATTTATGCCCCCGCGACCTTTGTAATCAAAGCCTTGATGGTAACGGTTGCCGTTCTCATCAAACGCGGTCTTCCAAAGCTTTCTGTCATTTGGCGCGCGCTCCTTTCCGGCGTTCTTGCCGAATTGGTTATGGTAGCAGGATATTTTCTTTATGAGACCATTCTTTACGGTGCCGCATCGGCGCTGCTCAATATTCCCTTCAACCTTGCGCAAGGCGGCATTGCCATGGTAGCGGCTACGCTGCTTGCCATTGTTCTCTCCAAATTGCCTCTGCCCGAGGCATTGCGCACGGGTCATACGCTGTTGGGCAAAGGATTTACCAAAAAACAATAAATGCTCGGCACGTGTGTGCCATACTGTTTGCAATTCCCCCGAGAGGAGAAAACGATGAAATCCATTAAAATTTTAGCCTTTGCTTTGTGCTTGCTTTTGCTGCTTCCGCTTGTCACCGCGTGTGTTTGGGAGCGCCACGAGCTGCTGTATGAGGTAGAGGTAAACGGCCTTTCTTATTTTGTGCGCGGCAAAAACGGTCGCGTAAAGCAAATTGTTGTAAAAGAGAAGGGCAAAGCAATTTGGTCCAAGACCATTGCCACCGACCGCGAAATGCAAAAAATCGATGATGCCTACGGTTTTTCTGTTCAAGACCTCAATTTTGACGGTCGCGATGACATTCTCATTGCTACCGAAAAGAATGGTGATTGTGTGACATACGAGTGCTACATTCGCGAGGGCAGAGAAGCAAAATATACCTTGAGCGAGGAGCTTTCCTCTATGTATAACGTAAAGGCGGATGCGCGCCTTGAGGCGATTTTTGCCTTTGACACGAGCCGCGAGGCAAGAGGCGACGATGCCTATATTTCCTGCGACAAGGTCACAAAGTATTTTTGGAAGAACGGTAAGCTGGTTCCCGATATGTATGCGGCGATCTATTACTATTCCGATGGCGGACAAACGCCGTACCGCTATGCCGTGGCATATTACGACGAGGAGCTTGGCGACTTTGACGATTCCTCGGATAAGATGATGACAAAAGAAGAATACGAAAACGCCGATTGGAGTTTTTTGTATTACTTCAAATAACAAAAAAGACAAAAGGCGGGCGAATTTTCATTCGTCCGTTTTTCTTTGTGTAATTTTTCTTCTTTTTTGATGCATACGTGAAGATTTGGTAAAAAAAGGGGCAAAAATTGCGTGGGAGTATTTACAAATGATAAAAAGTATGTTATAATACTATAATAATAAAGAATTATAATACGCGTATTATGCGCGCGAGATGAAAAAGAGAGGAGGAAAGTAGAATGAACCAAGAAAATTTGAATGCTTCTATCAACCAAGAAGCAAACCCGAAATTGGATAAAAAAGATTTGATACTGTCGCTGTTTGTCATTCTGCTTTGCGGTTGTGTCCTCTCGGGTGCCATTCCTTCGGCTTTTGTAGGTCTTGCAAGTGCGGCGCTGTTCATTTACGTTGTCATTGCCATTCGCAATGCAGGCGCGGTTATTCAACTGCTTTTGACATCTATTGTCGCAACAGCTTTTACCTTTTTGCCCATTGTCGGCACCGCAACGCTTTCGCTTATTCTTGGCGCAGGTGTGCTGTCATGGCTGTTTATGACCCTGCCCAAATTTAAGTGGGCGCCGGTTCTGCTTTTGGCGGTTGCTTACGGACTTGGATTTTTGGTAACGTCCAACCCC
>JAGBSQ010000039.1 GCA_017631775.1 Clostridia bacterium
CCAATGACGGAAATAAACCCAATGACGTACACATTCACGCATTTGAAAATGCAACTGTTGTAAAAGAAGCCACCTGTACCCAAGATGGCAAACAGACGGCTACTTGCAATTGTGGTTTTCTTGAAGTGACGGTTCTTCCTGCAACCGGCAACCACACATACCAAAACAAGGTCTGTACCGTTTGCAAGAGAAATGACCCAACAGGTCTTACATCTCCGGTTCTTAGCGGAGATGCGCTTTCTTCTTATGTTATCGTTTATGATAAAAACGCATCCGATTACACCGTGCGTGCCGCAGAATATATTGCTCAAGAAATTCTTGCACGCACAAATATCACGCTTCCGGTATTGCCCATTGAGGAGTCGACAGAAGTAAACGCGCACGAAATAGTTGTGGGGGAGACATTCCGTCAAATTTCGCAAAATTTGAACGCACAAACCCAAGGTTTGGAGTTCGCGTTTCTTGCCGATGAAAACCAGATTGCAATTGAGGGCGACTATTTCATTATTGCAGCAGCGGCTTACTACTTTGTAGAGACTTATATCCCCGAGGCCATTTTCGATATTGACGTTCCGCAAACCATAAGTGTTTGCACACCTATCGTTAAGGAAGCAGAAAATTTCATTTTCCTCATCGGTGACGGTATGGGTCCCAATCAAACCAAGTTGTTTGATGCATACAAAGACGAGTCTCTTGCCGATTATAGCGACGGCGAGGATTTCTTCTATGGCAATCTTTTCCCGTATATTGGTGAGGCGAAAACCAATTCGCTCTCCGGCACTACCGATAGTGCTGCTTCGGGAACGGCACTCGCGTCCGGATATAAGACGAAAAACGGTGCCGTAGGTAGAGACGGCAATAACAAAGACGTTCCTTCCCTTACCGAATTGGCGGCACAAAAGGGAATGGCAACTGCCGTTATGTCTACCGAGAAGCAAACGGGAGCCACACCGGCCTCTTTCTCAGCGCACGCATATGACCGCAGTAATGCAGCCAACATTCAAAAATCGCAAGCTGTTTTGGTGGAAAAACACGGCACCATTATCAATTGCGATTACAATGTTTACACCGAGAGCGAAATGACGACATTGCGCAATGCCATTACCGAAACGCTTGCAACGCTTTCCAAAGATGAGGATGGCTTCTTTGTGATGTATGAGGAAGCCTACATCGATAAGCATTGCCACAATGAGGATGCCAAAAACGCCTACCTTGCAATGGTGCGCTTCAACCAAGCGATTGCGCTCTTTATGGAGTATGCATTCTATAACCCCGAAACCATGATTATCATCACAGCCGACCACGAAACAGGCGGATTGCAAATTGATGAGAATGGCGAATTCAAATACACATCGGATGGGGATCACACCTCAACCAACGTGCCCGTATTCGCTTACGGAGCGAACACCGAAGTTTTTGGCGGCAAGACCATTGAGAACGTTCAGATCCCCAAGACGCTGGCAAAGATGATGGGCGGAGCTTTGGCAGCTCAGACTGACGCAACCTATCCTCCTCTTTTGTAAAAAAAGCACCCTTCGGGGTGCTTTTTTAGTGAAGACGCAGCGATCAAATTTTTTGCAGAATTGAGGACTTGCGTTTTGGAGGAGAGGTCGGTATAATGAAGAAAAGAGGATCTGAGAGGAGATTCCAAAGTGAAAAAGCTTTATTACGGCGGTGTGATTCGCACCATGGACGCAGAAAATCCGATCTGTCAGGCAGTTTTGACGGAAAACGGAAGGATATTGGCGACGGGCTCTCTTTCGGAATTTGAAGGCTTTGCGGGTGAGCGGGTGGATCTCGGCGGCAGGATGATGATGCCCGCCTTCGTGGACGGACACAGCCACCTGATCACCGTGGGAATGAATTTGACCAAATACTGCGATCTGCGTGGCGCGGAGAGCATCGAGGAGATTTTGGAGCGCATCGCCGCTTTCCGCAGAGAAAAGGGTATTTCGCCTTCCGAGCCCGTTACCTGCAAGGGGTACGATCCCGCCATTATGAAGGAGGGCAGACACCCCACTGCCGCGGAGCTGGATCGGCTGGGCGGCGGGCCCGTTGCCTGCGTGCATATTTCGGGCCACGTTGCCTCCTACAATACCGCCGCCATGGAAAGGGCAGGGGTACTGGGCGAGACCTATATTTGTCCCGAGGGCGGCTTTGCGGGGCGGGACGAGAGAGGGAAGCTGAGCGGCTACTTTGAAGAGACTGCAAGAGGTGCTTTCACTTCTGTTTTTGCACAGAAAATTACCCTCGAGGATCGCAAAAAGGCGATCCTTGCGGCGCAGGAGCATTATCTGCAGTACGGCTTCGGCACGGTGCAGGACGGAAGCAGTAACGGTGAGGAGACCTTCAGCGCACTGGAGGCGCTGGCGGAGGAGGGAAAACTGGAGCTTGACGTGGTAGCCTATCTGAGCGCGACCCCATCCTTTGCCTCTAAGCGCAGAGCGATCCTTGCCCGTTACGGCAGGGAATACAAAAAGGGCCTGAAAATCGGCGGTGTGAAGCTCTTTTTGGACGGATCACCACAGGTGCGTACCGCCTGGCTGAGAAAGCCTTACGAAGGGGAGGAGCGCTATTGCGGCTATCCCACCCTTGCCGATGAAGAGGTGGAAAAGCGGATGCGTTTGGCAGTCGCCGACGGACTTCAG
>JAGBSQ010000040.1 GCA_017631775.1 Clostridia bacterium
ATTACACCGCCCTCCACCGAGGAAGCCACGGCGATCTACCTGAAAAACCTAGAAAGCGATCTTTTGGTCGCCTCTAAGAGTGAGGATCTCGCACTTGGTGCAGGCTCAACTGTAAAGATTATGTCCGGCCTTTTGCTTTGCGAAAGCTTGAGCGCTTACGCGCAAGAACAAATCACCATTACCGAAGAGCTTTATGCCGCAATTCCCAAAAGCCATGGCAGAAGCCTCAAGCTTCTCCTGGGCGAAAACGTAACTGTTGAACAGCTGTTGTGGGCGGCAATTTGCGGCAGCTATAACGATGCTTACTACGTTCTTGCAGCCTTTTGCTCCGGCTCGGTTGAAGGCTTTATAGCAGATATGAATGCCCGTGCCGCCGCAATGGGGCTTACCAATACCGTTTTTGAGGACGTTACGGGTATTATTGACGGTTCACGCACAACCGCAAAGGAAATGGCCGAGATCGCTCTTGTTGCCTATCAAAATCCCTTTTATATGTCTCTTTGCAGCGAGCGATCCTTCTACTTTTTCTCTTCCGAAAAATCGCAAACGCTTTATAACAACAATAAGCTCGTCTCCCCCGATCAAGATCAAAAATACTACAACAAAAAGTGCGTTGGCATGAGTGCCGGAAGTACAACTCGCGACGGCAACTGTGTTGTAACCTTTGCAAAACAAAACGATCAAACCTACGTTTGTGTTGTTATGGGTGGCAAAGAAGTTGACGGAATTGAATTCGGCTATCGCATCACCAACCGCTTGGTCGATTGGGTATTTAGTGCTTATTCTTATATGCAAATCCTCTTTCCCGACACCAAGATTTGCACGCTTGACGTTGCGGTTTCTGACACCGAAAGTGCTATAGACGTTGTTGTAAAGGACGCTCTTTTTGCTTATCTTCCCAAAGGACTTGAGATTGGTAAGGACATTACCTACAGCATTCGTTTGACGGAAACTGTGCTTGAAGCACCTGTCAAAAAGGATCAGTTTGTTGGCTATGTTGCGGTTTTGTATGAAGGTCGCGTGCTTGGCACCGCCCCCCTTTATACGGCCGGTGAAGCCTCTCGAAGTTCTATTGGCGACGGTCTTGGCTCTATTCGCGCATGGCTTGAAAATCGCGCGGTTATTGCAGGAATTGTTTTCTTTGTGCTTGGTGTCAGCGCTTATATTCTTGTAGAATACATTTTACAGCGCAAACGCCACAACCGTTGGGAGCGTTACTTTAGCGACAAGGTAGAGCTCCCCGACTATATGAGAACCCCCTCCCGACAAAAGAAAGATAAAAAGTAAAAGGAAGAACGCTTATGCTGCCGGAATATATGCTTACTTACCCAACCGTTTTTGCAGTTGGCAACAACTATAATATTTTTGTTCCATTTAGTGATGAAGTTATTATGTGGATTGTTGTTGGCAACAACGTATATTATGACGATTGCAACGGCATTTTACGTTCCAACACCAATATGCACAAGGTGGAAGTGCCCATGCAGGTACTTGATGAAATCGGTGAATACACGGTTGTTTACAAAAAGATGATTGAGCGCAAGCCTTACTTTCCCACAAGCGAAGAGGAACGTAGACTGAGTGTTCGTTTTAAACCCGTTAAGCAAAACGGAGACATCAATCTCTATCACATTGCCGATGCACACAATCTTGTAAAAGAACCGGTTGCGGCAGGAAGCTTTTGGGGTAAGGATCTCGACCTGCTCGTTTTGAACGGTGATATTCCCAACCACAGCGGAGACATCAAAAACTTCAATGCCATTTGCGAGATTGCATCCGGCATTACAAAGGGTCAATGCCCTGTTGTTTTTGCACGCGGCAACCACGATACGCGCGGCATTCATGCCGAGGATATGCCAAACTACATTCCCACAATGAACGGCAAAACCTATTACTCCTTCCGCGTAGGTTCGGTTTGGGGTCTGCTTTTGGATTGCGGAGAGGATAAGAGAGATAATCATGCCGAATACGGCGGAACAATCTGCTTTCACTCCTTTAGACTGCGCGAAACCGAATATATCAAGCAGGTCATTAAAAACGCGCAAAATGAGTACGATGCCGAAGGTGTTCAGCACAAGTTGATCATCTCGCACATTCCCTTCACCCACATCAACGAGTTCCCATTTGATATCGAGCAAGAACTCTATGCCGAGTGGACACGTCTGTTGCGCGAGCATATCAAACCCGATTTGCTCCTTTACGGACACTATCATTGCACAGAGATCGTAAGACCCGGCGACCGCTTTGACAGCCAAGGACTGCCTTGCAACGCCGTTATCGGTTCCAAGCCAATCTTTGATAAAACAAACGGTAACAGCTTTGTTGGCTGTGCAATCACCCTTTTGCAAAACGGTCAAAAGCGCGTTGTTTTTAACGATGATAAAGGCACCGTCCATAACGATGAAATAATTGATTAATAACAAAAGATCCGATACAAAGACGTATCGGATCTTTTGTTGTTTATTTTTTGTTTTGCTCTTCCGTTTCTTGCACTTTTCTGCCAAAGTACATTCCTGCACTCAAAAAGGCAAATCCTACGGGTATAAATACCAAGCCGAGAGAGGCCTGTGCACTTGCGGAGGAAACAATAATTCCTGCCAAAAAGAGTACAATGGCACAAACGTCAAAGAAGATGGCAAGCGTGTTGTATTTTTTCATGGCATTTCCCTTTCTCAAAGCATAGCTTCCAGGTTTTGGCGTATCGCTTTGATGAAATCAATCGAATTGACCGCCTTGGTTTGGGTTCCTTCAACCACAAGACCTACAAGGTCCTTGGTCATAATGCCTTGGTTGAGCGTCTCAATGCAGGCCGCCTCAAGCTTGTC
>JAGBSQ010000004.1 GCA_017631775.1 Clostridia bacterium
CGCCCCCCCTTGCAGCAGAGGTAATCCGCGCCGTCATTCTGCGACATATCGTGCAGAATCTTCTCGGTTGCCGCATCACGGATCAGCGTTCCGGGAGGAACGAGAATCACATGATCCTCGGCAGTAGCACCGAGGAAGTAGCCGCCCTTGCCGTCGCCACCGCGAGCCGCAACAAATTTGTGCTTGTAACGGAAAGCCAAAAGGGTATTGGTGCCTTCGTCTACGCGAAAGACTACGTTGCCGCCATGACCGCCGTCACCGCCGTCGGGACCGCCTGCAGCTACGTATTTTTCGCGGCGAAAGGAGACGGCACCGTTGCCGCCGTCACCGGCTTTGATATAAATTTTAACGTTATCAACAAACATAGTAAAACCTCCTTACATAGGGGTGTTCAGTGCTCTTATTTATCTGCCTCGTCGCCCTTCATGCGAATAATGAGCTTGATGGGCGTGCCCATAAAGCCAAAGGTCTCGCGCAGGCAGTTCTCAATATAACGCTGATAAGAGAAGTGGAAGAGCTCCACGTTGTTACAAAAGATGACGAACGTGGGGGGAGCGGTCGAAATTTGTGTCATGTAGTAGATCTTGAGGCGGCGACCCTTGTCAGACGGAGGCTGAACACGGATCATCGCATCACCGAGAACGTCGTTGAGCATACCCGTAGTAACGCGCATAACCGATTGACCGTAAACGTAAACGATGCGCTCAAAAAGGTTGGTAACTCGCTGACCGGTCTTTGCCGAAATAAAGAGAATGGGCGCGTAGGGCATGTATGCAAGCTCGGTGCGAATTCGGTTGGTGAACTCGTTTACCGTGGAGTTGTCTTTTTCAATCAAATCCCACTTATTTACTACAATAATAACCGCCTTGCCTGCCTCGTGAGCAATGCCTGCAATTTTGGTATCCTGATCGGTAATACCGGTCGAGGCATCAATCATCAAAAGGCATACCTGTGCGCGTTCTACGGCCATATGTGCGCGCAAAACGCTAAAATGCTCAATTTTATCGTCAATCTTCGATTGGCGACGAATACCTGCGGTATCGATAAAGGTGAATTTGCCGTATTCGTTTTCAAGCTGTGTGTCAACCGCATCACGGGTTGTGCCGGCAATGTTGGAGACGATCAAACGCTCCTCCCCAATAAGGCGATTGATGATAGAAGATTTACCTGCATTCGGCTTACCGATAACGGCAACTTTAATGCTGTCGTCCTCTTCCATCGTATCCTGCCAATCGTCAAGATAGCGCAGGCAAGCATCGAGAAGGTCACCGGAGCCACTACCGTGAATGGAAGAAACACCAATGGGATCTTCCTCAAAGCCGAGCTCGTAGAACTCGTAAAATTCCATAGGCATAGCACCCACGCTATCGCATTTGTTAATGCAGGGAATGATCGGCTTGCCGCTCTTCTTCAGCATAACCGCAATGTCGCGGTCATTGGCGGTAAGACCCGTGCGAACGTCACACATAAAGATGATAACGTCAGCGGTGTCAATCGCCATTTGCGCTTGTTGGCGCATTTGCTTTAAGATGAGGTTGTCGGTCTTGGGCTCAATTCCGCCCGTGTCAATGAGAATCATACGCTTGCCGCGCCATTCGGTCTCGCCGTAAATGCGGTCACGCGTAACACCGGGAACGTCCTCTACAATCGAGCGGCGCTCACCAATGAGTTTATTAAACAGAGTGCTTTTGCCAACGTTGGGACGTCCGACAATCGCAATAATCGGTTTTGCCATAAATCTATATGTCCTTTCCACTAATCAACAGTTTGTCCGTTTTTGGGGGGCATCATTCGCAAATGCCAAGCACAGCGGCAATGAATTTTGCACCGTCGCTCTCGCATGCGCGAACGCCAACACCAAGGCGACCCGAAAGCTCCTCGGGTGTCATATCATCAAGAAATACGTCACCGTCGGCACGAAGCATTACAGAGGGGAAGAGAAGCTCATCTCCAAGATCCTTGCCTGCAAGCTGTTCCACTACGTCACCGCCGGTAATCAGACCCGCACCGGTTACACGCTCGCCAAAAAAGTTGTTTACAATGGGGTCATCGTTTACCGTCAAACCGTCCACGCGCGTCTCTAACTCCTTTGCAAGGGAGGAAATATGCTTGTGGGCAGCCATGCCCGTAATCACCGATACCGTGCGCGGCGCGCGGAAATCGGCAAGGAGCTCATCAAGGTAATCAAGCTCCATATCAAATTCTGCCCGCATCGAGGTCAGCATGCCAACGCCGTTCTCAATTTGGGAGTAATCCTCGTAAAATTCCTCGGTGGGGAGGGGAAGTCCCGCACGAATATAAAACTCGTCGGAGCAGTAAAAAATGCGCGTTCCAAATTCTTTCAGGCACCAATTTCCATAGGCGTTGACCTGTTCAATGACTGCCGCACATTCCTCGGGAGTGAATGCCTCAAGAGGATAAAGCTTTTCGCGGTATTTGGTAAGTCCTACGGGAACAATGGCGCAGGAGCGCAGAGCGGGATGATATTTGATCAAGTCATGCAGCGTGCGGTCAAGCTCGGCACCGTCGTTCAGTCCCTTGCAAAGCACAATTTGCGTGCAAAGCGCAATGCCTGCATCCGCCATTCTGTCAAGGTAAGAGAGTACCTCACCCGCGTGCTTGTTTTTCATCATCTTTACGCGTAGCTCGGGGTTTGTCGTATGAACAGATACGTTGACGGGGGAAATGTGCATTTTAATAATGCGGTCAATATCCTCGTCCTTGAGGTTGGTCAAGGTAACGTAGTTGCCGTGCAAAAAGGAAAGTCGGTCGTCATCGTCCTTAAAGTAGAGCGAGGCGCGCATACCGGGGGGGAGCTGATCGATAAAGCAGAATACACATTTGTTTGTGCAAGAATGCTTTTTGTCCATCAGGGGAGTCTCAAAAGAGAGACCAATGTCATCATATTCACCCTTGTTGATGTGCACGGTGTAAAGCTCATTGTCGCGAGAAAGCGTAATCGAGACGTTTGTATCGGTGAGATAAAAACGATAGTCAAGAACGTCGCGAATTTCATTTTGATTGATAGAGACAAGCACGTCACCGCCATGAATGCCTGCTTTTTGTGCAATGCTGTGCGGCAAAACGGCAAGAATTTTTACCATTTTTATCCCTCCTTTCCAAAAACTCTCATAATCGCATAGTTTAACATCTTATTATATCATAAAAGAAAAGAAAAGTCAATATTTTGGGCAAGGTTTTTCGTGTTATAAAGAAATGAAATTTTTAATCACAGATGAAAAAAACTGAAGCACAGATGTTGCAAAGCAATTGCACGTTGGGTATAATAACTATGCAACCCTAAAAACGTTTGTATTTTTAGATAGATTATCAAAAAAAGGAGAAAAAACTGTGAAGTTCAAAGGAAAAATCGCCACG
>JAGBSQ010000041.1 GCA_017631775.1 Clostridia bacterium
GAGCAGGGAGTTCGTCAACGATAACGGCATCAATTTGGTTAGCACCAATCGCATCTGCTGCGAGTTGCGCGTTGTCAAAGTTAACCAGAGTGGTGTTGGTTCCGTAAAGAACACCTGCATAACCGTAGTCGTTGTCCTCGGTTGCATTGATTTCACCGTCGGTGTAGATCCAACCGGTTGTATCGGTTTGAGTACCGATCTTTTTGCCTGCGAGTGCTTCCCAAACGATGTATTCCTTGCTGTCAACGGTCTTGGTTACAATGCTTGTGTCAGCAGCTGCGAAAATAACGTATTGAACGGAAGTATAATAAGGAGTGGAGAAGTCTACCTTGTCTTTTCTTTCATCGGTAATGGTAATACCAGCCGCGCCTGCATCGCAAACCTCGCCGGTTTTTACGTTATCGATGATAGCGGAGAACTCAACGTTTACGAACTCAACCTTTTTGCCGAGCTTTTCGCCAACGAGGTTCATGATTTCAACGTCAACGCCCTTGATCTCGGTGCCTTCGTAATATTCGAAGGGAGCGAAGAATGCATTGGTGTGAACGATAATAGTATCATCGTTGGAGCAAGATGCAAACAGAAGAGTGCAAGAGAGCATCATAACAAGTGCCAAAGCAATAGCCAAAATCTTTTTCATGATAATTTCCTCCAAGTTTTTTAAAATATTTCAGATGTTTTTGCGATTGGTTATCGTGACTATATGATACTGCATAATTATTCATTTGTCAACCCCTTTTTGAAAACTTTTTATTTTTCGGAATTTTTGTGCATAATAACGTCGAAATCCACTATATAACTGTGCAAAATGACGGCAAAATGATGGTTTTATGGTTTCTTTCAATAAAACAAGGATGAATAAATATTCATAATATGCAAATAAAACGGGGGAATATGCGGTCTCTCGCGCGCGTGCATACGCGCGAACGCGTAAATAAATGAAGAAAAAGCCGAGCGCCTATTGATTTTTCTTTTGTACCGTGCTATAATGAAAACAAATCTATATAAAATCCGATTTGGAGGAAGAATTATGGTTTACGAAAGAAAAGATATCGACCAAAAATACAAATGGGACCTCTCGGTGATGTATGCCGATGAGGCGGCGTTCAATGCCGACTATGCGCTTGCCGAAGAAAAGATCGCGGCTTTCCGCGCACACGAAAAGACTATCACCAACAGCGCTGAGGAGCTTTATGCGGCACTCTCCGATATGGTTGCGGTTGAGGCAATCATCTACAAGCTTTGGCAATATGCATCTCTGAGCTTCTCGGTAGATACTTCCGACAACAACGCGCAGGCACTGAGCACCAGAGCAAGAATGCTTGCCATCTCCGCAGGCGAGGCTTCTTGGTTTGTTTCTCCTTACATTCTCAAGCTTGACCGCGAGGTAGTAGAGAAGTGGTTCCGCGAATGCCCCAAGCTCGAAACCTTCCGCCGTTTGATCTACAAGATCATGCTCGATAAGGAGCACACCCTCTCCGATGAGTGCGAAATTTTGATGTCTAAGATTCAAGATGCTATGGGTTCTCACTCGGGCATTCGCAGCATCTTTACCAACTCCGACCTTCGCTTTGGCAAAATTCGCGGCGAGGACGGCAAAAAGGTAGAGCTGACCGACACCAACTACGTTATGTACTTGATGAGCGGCGAGCGCAGAGTGCGCAAGGCTGCATTCGATTGCATCTACAAGACCTACGAGCAATTTGCAAACACTTTTGCAACCCTTTATGAGGCAAGGGTTAAGGAAGCGACCACCAATGCAAAGGTTCGCAACTATGCAAACTCCATCACCGCTTCCACCGCGCACGATGAGGTTACCCCCGTTATTTACAACAGCCTCATTGAAGCTGTAAACGAAGGCCTGCCGGTTCTTTACGATTACTATGACCTCAAAAAGGAAGTTCTCGGACTTTCCAATCTGCACCTGTACGACATCTACGCGCCCCTGATGGGCGAGATCGATAGCGAATACACCTACGAAAAAGCAGTTGAAGAAGTCCTCAAGACCGTTAAGGTATTTGGCGAAGAATACGAATCCAACCTGCGCGCAGGTCTGTGCGAAAAGGGATGGGTTGACGTATATCCTTGCCGCGGTAAGCGTGGCGGCGCGTTCTCCTCGGGTACCCCCGGCACCGAGCCTTACATTTTGCTCAACTTTACCAACAAGCTCGATGATGTTTCCACCCTCGCACACGAGGCAGGACACTCGATGCACACTTGGTTCTCCACCCATTACAACGAGCCTCACAACTCCGACTACACCATCTTTGTAGCAGAGGTTGCATCTACCGTTAACGAGCTCCTCATGGCGCACAGAATGCTTGAAGAATGCCAAAGCGATGACGAAAAGCTTTACATTCTCAACCAGCTGATGGAGACCTACAAGGGCACTCTCTACCGCCAAACCATGTTTGCAGAGTTTGAGAGAGATATGCACGCTATGTGCGAAAAGGGCGTTCCGTTGACGGCTGCTACCCTTAACGAGCACTACTACAACATTGTTAAGCGCTACTTTGGTCCTCGCGTTAAGTGCGATAAGCAGATCGCTTACGAGTGGATGCGCATTCCGCACTTCTACACCTGCTTCTACGTTTACAAGTATGCAACCTGCATCTCTGCAGCATCTGCAATTGTAAAGAGAATTGAAACCGAGTGCGAGAGCTACATTAACCAATATATCGACTTCCTCAAGTGCGGCGGCTCCAAGTCTCCCTTGGATAGCC
>JAGBSQ010000042.1 GCA_017631775.1 Clostridia bacterium
AAAATTTCCTTTGAATATACCCTGATTGCGGGCAAAAACGATTCGGTAGA
Source organism: Clostridia bacterium (assembly GCA_017631775.1). The sequence continues at coordinate 51 of JAGBSQ010000042.1, forward strand.
AAACGCCAACAAATTGGCAAAGGTGCTCAACGCGCATCTGCGCTCGCGCACCGAAACCATGCCCATACACGTCAACCTCATTCCCGTCAACGAGGTAGCGGAAACGGGATTTAAGAAGTCGAACAAAGCGGCCGTTGCGGCATTTGCCAAGGCGCTCGAAGCCAAGGGCATACGCGCCACGGTACGCCGTAAGCTCGGTTCCGACATCAACGCCTCCTGCGGACAGCTCCGCCGCGCGGCGATGAAAAAAGAAGAAAACTGAAAAGTTTTTGTGACCCGTAAGAAAGGTTTTCGTCCACCTTTTCCAAAAGGTGGCAGGGTGGAGGGGCGGCGCCCCCCATACTCGGCGCTTTTCTTTTTGATAACTTTTTTCTTTTGCGTCTACGATGCCAAAAGAAAAAGCGGCTAACGAGTTTTCGTGAATCATCGACCAATCCCCTTTACATATAACCGTTTGGAGGAACAATATGCAAGTAAGGGAATGGTTCGGGGATGTACGCACGTGGAGACGTGCCGCCATGGTGGCGGCAATACTGATTTTGGCGGTGACGTGGATTGCCGCAGATATCCTTCTCATGCCGCGAGAGAAAGCCGCGCCAACAGTTGAAATCCCCAATTTTTGCGGACTTTTGGCAAATGACCTCTTGCACGAAGAGTGGCTCGAGGTCGATATCGAATACCGCTACGATGAAAACACGCCTGCAGGGGTGGTTATTTCGCAAACCCCATCGGGTGGCAGTCGGCGCCGATTGGCAGAGGACGGCACCTGCCAAGTTGCTCTTGTTGTCAGCCTTGGCCGCGAGAGCATTCTTTTGCCCTCGGTGGCAGGGCGCGACGTTTATGAGGTGGCGACAGAATTGCGCAACCTCGGTCTTGCCGTCAACACGGTGGGGGAGGCTTCGCCACGAGCGGTCGGCACCGTTCTTGCAAGCGAACCGCGAGCAGGGGAGCGTGTTCCCAAAGGAACCACCGTTACGCTCACCGTCAGCCAAGGCGCAAAGCAAACAACCGTTACTGTCCCCAACCTTTGCGGACTTTCGCGTGCCGATGCGCTCATTCGGCTTTGGCTGTGTCAGTTGAGTGTGGGCGAGGTTGTGGAAGCTCCGTCAAGTGCGCCCGCGGGAACCGTCTTTCGGCAGAGCCACACCGAGGGAACGGTGGTTTTGCCCGGCACAAAAATTACGATTTATATTTCACAAGAATACGAATAAAGGAGAGAAGAGAATGTATCAAGGGTGTGGAAGGGTCATCAAAAGCAACGGCGGACTGTTTACAGTGCGTCTGTTTTTGGACGAAACACGCGAGCCGATGCCGCTTGACGGCTACACCGTTACCGGTCGCGGTCGCGGAAGCTTGCACCGCAAGGGTTCTCTTTTGGTAGGGGACGTGGTTAACGTCACCTACGATAACACCGCGTATTCCAAGGACGAGGAAGGCAACATCAAGTGTGCCGAGGATGGCACCGGTGTTGCAATCGACGAGATTCTCGAGCGCAAAAACGCGCTCATTCGTCCGCCTATGGCAAACCTTGACCTTTTGTTTGTAACGCTCTCCGCAACCACGCCCGACCCTGTGCTCGAAACCGTGGACAAGCTCATTTCCATTGCCGAGCACAACCGCATCGAGCCGGTCATTGTCATAACCAAGAGCGAGCTTGCGCCTGAATATGCCGCCGAGCTTGCCGACATTTACCGCCGCGCGGGATTTGAGGTTTTTTGTGTAGGTCACGGTTTACCGATTGATGCGCTTGAGGAGCGCATTGCACAAATCAAAAACGGCACCGTAGCCGCCTTTTCGGGGGCTTCGGGTGTTGGCAAATCCACGCTGCTTAATCGTTTGTTCCCACAGCTTGAATTGCAAACGGGAGAAATCAGCCGCCGCATCGAGCGCGGAAAGAACACCACGCGTGTCACCGAGCTCTATCCCTTGACCGATACCAACGATTGTGGCTATCTTGCCGATACGCCCGGCTTTACTATGCTCGATTTTGAACGCTTCGACTTCTTTGAAAAAGAGGATCTTCCTCTCACCTTCAGAGAGTTCTCGCCCTACATCGGGGAGTGCCGCTACACCAAGTGCTCCCACACCAAAGAGGATGGCTGCGCAATCCTTGCCGCCGTCAAATCGGGCGACATTCCCAAAACGCGCCACCAAAGCTTCCTCTCGCTTTACGAGGTTTTGAAAAAGAAAACGAAATGGTAATATTTTTGTGGGGGAACTTCTTGCAAGAAGTTCCCCCACACCCCTTCAAGAACTCTCTAACAAAAATATTAAAAGTGAATTCCAAAGATGCGGACAGACAGTCGGCGCAAGCGAGAGCTTGCTTTTGCTGCCGCGAGAAATCAGGCGCCACCGAGACCCTGATTTCTCAGAGAGTTGTTTTGACACAGGATACAATAAAAAGAGACGAACATCGTTCGTCTCTTTTTGTTTGCTAAATTGCCTCTGCTATCATTTGGTTAATCTTTTCTCGAATTGCAAGCAAGGTTGCGGCTTCTTTTGCGCATCTGTCAAATCGAATTTCCTCGCCAAAGAGTCTTTCGATTTCTTCTATCACGCGCTCGCGGCCGCAGAGGGTTTCGGCAAGCTTGAGAGCGCGCACATCCTGCAAAGCCTCATAAAAGGAGAGGATGCGAATGGATTCGATGGCGCCTCCATCCTGTGCGGGGTAGACCGAAAAAGCATCGCCTGCAGGGAACATATGTCCTGCACAAGTATCGATATAAGGGTTGATGGTGTTGCGCGAGAGGGCGGCATTGTAGAAGTTATATCCCCAATGCAAAAATCCGACAATGTTGAATTTGTAAAACTGCAACCCAATGGAGCGCGTGCGCCAAAGCGGCATTGCGATAAAGCGATTGGAAACACCAACCGATTGCGAGCAGCAATAATAGGTCCAAAGTCCCTCGACACCTGCTTCGATGAAAGGCTCGATATGATCGGTGGAGGGGATTGGCAACTCTACAAGTCCGTCTTGATAGAATTCAAGGTTTGAGAGAGCATCCATAATAGGGTAACCCTCAAGAATGTCGGCAACGCTTGCCTTCACTGCACGGTAGCGGTCGATGTGGAGCTTATTCGGCTCGTCCGACATATGAAAATAGCAACGCTTGTCATCTCCGCGTGCCTTCATATGCGCGAGAAAAGCGGTCAAAAAGGCGCGGAGGTAGGCGGTGTATTCTTCGCTTGTAGAATCGGTTTCCCAGCCAAAAATGCGCTTGTATTCGCCCTCTGTGCATGCCTCTATCTTTGGTGCGCGTTGAGCACCCCATTGGGTGAACAAATGGGCAATTTCAAAGTAGCGAATGCCCACGCGGTTGCACATTTCAATCCAACGGTCGAGCTTATCAAAACTGAAGGAATACTCGCCGTTCTCCACCGTTACGTCAACAAGCTGAACGGTTGTGCGCTCTTTGCCAACGGCAGTATCGAGCGGCGGCGTGTGAACAGGTGTGAGCAGCATATTGATGCCGTTTTTGGCGGCGGTTGCGGCAAAGTTTTCTACAATGCGCCAATGCTCCTCGCTCCAAGGCTCTGTGTTGTAATAGTTTGCCAAGCAGTCGGTGTGGAACCATTGTGTCAGTATCATTTCCTGCTTTGGCAGGAGTGCATCGATAACGGTCAGAGTCAAGGTGTTCTTGGCGTGAACCTCTTTTTGTCCGTCTACCAATTTGAGCGTAATGGAATATTCCCCTGCCGGGAGACGCTCGCCAAGATCGATCTCCACCCAAAGAGACTGCAGCTGACCGCGCATAACAAAAATGCCGCCCTTGTGCAAGGGGAAGAGAGGATCAGGGTAAAGACCCGGCGCGGTGCGCAAAAAGTTGCCGTCGCCACCTTCGTTGAGCGAAGGGAGGGTCACGGGCACGCTCTCAACGCGGCGCACCGAAGCCATTGCCTTGTCAATGCCCTCGACCTCCAAACGAAAGGTGTTTGCGCGATAGGGAATTGCGGCATCGACGGTATCGTCGGTATAAAGCAATTGAAAAGAAATGCGCTCGTTCTTAAGCGCCGAAAGGTGTGTCAGCTCGGCATAAGTGGCAATGTTGCCGTCAAGAAAGCATTTCTCCATTGAGGAAGTAATCTTGGTTAAAATCATTTTTTGTTCTCCTTTTTGTGGAGTTTGTGCTTACAGTATAGCACATTTTGCTCATTTTTGCAAGAATTTGCGCCAAAACAATGTTGCAAATCGTTCAAAATGCAGAAAATCGGAAAAACTTATTGAAAAAGGAAAGAAAATGTGTTATACTACAATGGGTGAATAGGGAACCCAACTGATTTTGCTAAACTTCCGAAAGGAGAAGATATATGAAAATTGCACTTATTGCACACGACAAGAAAAAAGAAGACATGATCAACCTTGCCGTTCGTTACCGTGAAGTATTGGCCCCCCACGAACTGTATGCTACGGGCACCACGGGAACAATGGTTATGGGTGAGACGGGTCTTCGCATTACTCGCATGAAGAGCGGCCCTCTTGGAGGTGACCAACAAATCGGCTCGATGATTGCCGAAGGAAAGCTCGATTTGGTAATCTTTTTGCGCGATCCCCTTACGGCACAACCGCACGAGCCTGACGTATCTGCTCTCTTACGCCTTTGCGACGTACAGAATATTCCGCTTGCAACCAACGTGCACAGCGCAGAGATCATGCTCGAGCACATCGGCAAATAAGTTGCCGATCCTATTATTGAAAACAACTACTAAAAATACGGAAGGAAACAGACAACAATGAATGCTGTAATGGATTTTTTATTTGAGAACCAAAATTTTCAATTGTTGAAAATGATACTTGGTCTTTGCCTCTTTCTCTTTGGTATGAGCC
>JAGBSQ010000043.1 GCA_017631775.1 Clostridia bacterium
CTGAATGAGAAGACACACAACACTTTCTTATCCTAACGAAAGGGAAAATCAACCAACGGTTGATAAAAAGAGACTATGCGTACAAAAGAAAAAACAGAACAAAAGAAAAAAGAAGGCGAGCTTTTGCCTCTCCAAAAGGAAACCTTTTTTACATATGACGAGCGCGTGCTTCGCCGTGAGGTGATTTTTGCTATCGCCTTTTACGTCTTTATTTTGCTGTGGGCCTTGTGCCTCAAATTTTGCAATGACGAAATGCTCGCGCAAAACTACAAAAATCTTTCAGAATTGAACCTACGTGAACGCTTTTTGTGGGATATCGTGCCTTTTTATACGCGTCAAAACCACACCGTGCAACGCCTTGAGTTTGTTGCCAACAGCATCGTATTTGCACCCTTTGGTGTTCTCTTGAATTATCTTTTTAAAAAGAGATGCATCATTCGCGATTTTGCACTTTGCGTCGGCTTTTCGTTGGCTATTGAGGTGTTCCAACTCTTCACGTTGCTTGGCGGTTTTGCCACCGTTGACTTGATTATGAACAGCTTGGGTTATTTTGTGGGTTTGGCGATCTATTATTTGATCTTTAAAAAGAGAACCGTAAAAACCTGCATTTGGACCTGCCGTGTTGCAAACGCCATCTTTTTGCCGTTGTTTATCTGGGCGCTTGTAACCACTCTGCAAAACGGGGAATTGATCCTTTCCATTCTCACAAAACAGCTTTAAAGCGTTGACGTGTCTGTATTTTATGAGTTTTGAAAAAATAAAAGAAGGCTTTTCGCGCGCAAAAGAGAGCCTGAGCAAGCGTTTGGCTTGCAACGAGCGCGCACTTCAAAAAGCTGCTGTTTTTGCCGCCTGTGCACACGTTGTTGTGCTTTTTTGGGCATTGTGGCTCAAGTTCAACGATTTTCACATGGTCGTTCTCAACTATCAATGGTTGAGTAAAATGACAGTTGGCGAGCGGTTTTTATATGATATCATTCCTTTTCGAATTCGCTTTGATTTTTGGAACCAGTTTTTGCAATTTCCCGCAAACGCTATTATTTTCGCACCCTTTGGGGTGGTGCTTCAACATGCTTTCAAAAAGAAGAATGTTTGGCGAGATCTTGCCGTCTGCTTTGGCGTGTCGCTTACTATCGAGGTTGTTCAACTGTTTACAATCATCGGAAATTTTGCCACCGCCGATCTCATTATGAACACCCTCGGTTATTTTGTCGGCTTTGCATTATACCGCTGGATCTTCGCAAAACTTTCCTTGCAAAAAACGGTTTGGCTTTACCGCATTGTCAACGCGCTTTTGCTGATAACGGTTGGCGTTGCAATCGTTACAACCGTTTGCAACCGCGAGCTGATCTATGCTATTCTCACACGTACGTTATAAGAAAAAGGCTATATAAACGATGTTTAGGAGGGAAACAAATATGAAAAAAGCAATCGCTTTGTTCCTGATGTTTATTCTTTTATTTTCGCTGCTTGGATGCGATATGCTCGTGCCGCTATCAGGGAAGACCGACGCTCCCTACATTCAAGATGGATATTGGTACGTGAACGGTGTCAACACGGGTGTAAAAGCGGAAGGCGTCAATGGTAAAGACGGCATCGATGGAAAAGATGGCGTCAACGGTAAAGACGGTGTCGACGGTAAAGACGGTGTCGACGGTAAAGACGGTATCGACGGAAAAGATGGCGTTGACGGTAAAGACGGCGTCGACGGAAAAGATGGCGTTGACGGTAAAGACGGCACCGACGGAAAAGATGGTGTCGACGGAAAAGATGGTGTCGACGGAACGAATGGTGCAGATGGCGCGGATGGAAAATCTGCCTACGAGCTGTTTTGCGAAACGTACGGCTACACAGGCACCGAGGAAGAGTGGCTGCAAGACCTCATCAACGGAGGTCTTTTGGATGCGGAAAAGCCGCAAACGAACCTCACCATTGCGGTAGTGGGGGATAGCATTTCCACAAAAGCGGGCAGAAATGCAGTGGAGATCACCGTTACCTCGGCTGACGTCGGTGTTACGCTTTCGGCATATCCCACGTATTACGACCTTGGAACTGTTATTGGCGGTCATACTGTTGTTGAAGCGGATATCGGCAAAGAATTGATCTTTACCCCCACCGCGGCAGACGTAGGCAAAACGCTCGGCAATGCCAAAAATTACAACTCATCATCAACCAAGGTTTGGTGGGAGCATTTAGAGGAATATTTCAATTGTACCGTCAATCCGGTATGTTATAGCAGTAGCTCTTATTGTTCGCACGAGGCGGGCGACCTCACCTTAAAAACCGCCCATGCGTGGCACGAGTCGCAAATTCGCAAAATGGGAACGCGCGTAGAGGGAAGCATGAACCGCGTGGCTCCCGATATCGTTATTCTTTATCGCGGTTGTAACGATATGACACACTCTCCTTTTGCAACCCTTACCGATGGTTATTTTGATAATTGCGATTGGGCTTATCCCACAACCGACAAAGTGGGCAATGGCTGGGGGGTAAAAGAGGCTCTTTCGCTTATCGTTATGAAAATTCGAGAGATGTACCCCAATGCCAAAATTGTTTTTGCAACACAAACTGCTATCAAGCGCATTGATTACGATAATTATCCTACCAATAATAACCTTTACAGTTTACCGCAATTCAATGCGGCTATTCGTGAGGTGGCAGATTTCTTTGGTTGCCATACCATCGACTTCGATAAATGCGGCATTACTTTTGAAAATTGCAACGATTTGGGGTACATTGCCGACAATGCGCATCCAACCAACAAAGGTCACGAGGTAATGGGCAAGCAAGCCATTAACGATTTGCTTGGAAAGTTGCATATAGACATTAACGATTATACTATTAAAAAGATTGAGGCAAACGTGCTTTACGAAAAGACAGGAGTTGCAACAGAAAACAGCTTGTTGACTTTTATGAACGATTATTTTTCTTACGACTTTATTCCTGTTGAAGCAGGCAAAACATATCATATGCCCCATTGCCGCAACACCGCATTGTTGGATGTACGGGGAAATGTGATCCGTTTGGTTGGCGGCTCTACAATGGAGTCCAACGGTTATCTCTTAACGATCCCCGCAGGAACAGCTTACATTCGCACCTGCGTGCGTTATGATGCTATTTCGGTAGAGGAGTTTTCAATTACCGAATTCGTACCGCAGTTTGAAATGAATGTACTATATGAAAAAACAGGTGTTTCAAACGATGGGGTGTTAACCGATATGGAAAATTATTTTTCGTATGATTTTATTCCTGTCACAGCAGGAAAGACTTACTATATGCCGCATTGCCGCAATACCGTTCTATTGGATGCGGCCGGTCGAATCGTTCGCTGGATCCCCGGTCCGACAATGGAAGCAAATGGATATTATCTTACCGTTCCGGTAGGCGTCACCTATTTGCGCACCTGTGCGCGTTATGATGCAATTTCAGTAGAGAAATTTTCCATTACCGAGGTCAAATAAATCACGAAAGGAAGCATTAAAATGAAAAAAGCACTTATCATCACAGGTATTGTTTTAGCATCCTTGGCACTCATTTTCGGCATCTTTGTAGTCATCAATCAAATTGGGGAGAAGCAGATGAACAAGTACATCGATACCTTCTCGCCTGTCGAGCCGGATGAGCCTTTGACACCTGTTTTTGAAAACGGCGAATATTCCTTTACTACCGACCGCAAGTTTAAGGTAATGCAACTGACTGATGTGCATATTGGCGGCGGATTTCTTTCTCGCAAACAGGATCGAATGGCCATCAATGCCATTGCGGCGATGGTAGAGGCCGAAAAGCCTGACCTCATTATTGTTACGGGTGACACTTCCTTTGCTGTGCCTTATATCAGCGGCACTATCAACAACGCGATTGCGCACCGCCTTTTCATCCGCTTAATGGAGCGTTTTGAAATTCCGTGGACGGTTGTTTTCGGCAACCACGATTCCGAGGCTTACAACTACTATAACCGCGCCGCGGTGAGCAAAATGTATGCCGACGAGGCGCTCGAATACTGCCTCTTCACGCCCGACGGCGATCTTTCAGGCGAGGGCAACCACGTTATCAACGTCAAAAATTCTGTTGGACTTATTACCGAGAGCTTTTATATGATCGATACTCACTCCTACACCGACAAGGACCCCCTTGGCATCAAATGGGATTATGACTATGTCAAAGAGGATCAAATTGCGTGGTACGCGGGCAAAATTGACGCGCACAAGGCCGCCAATGCCGCTATTTATGCTACGCTGACTGACGAGCAGAAGGAAACATACGCATCTGTTCTCGAGCCCCAGAGCCTGATGTTTATGCACATTCCGCTCCGCGAGGTCAAGGCGGCGTATGAGGAATCGATTGCCAACGGCAAAGAGGATACCGAAAACGTCAAGTGGCTCAGAGGCTTTGACGGCGAGGGTGACGAGGTTATATATTGCTCCCGCACCGATGAGCAGCTCTTTGAAACGATTTTGGAAA
>JAGBSQ010000044.1 GCA_017631775.1 Clostridia bacterium
AAAAGCTTCAAAAGAGAGCACTTGTATGGCTCTTGACACTTGCAATGCTTGTTCCCATGCTCACCACCGCCATCGGTCCCGCGTTCGCGGCAACCACCAGCGGCTACATTGGCAACATGGATATGAGCCTGACCAGAAACCTCATTGCCCCTGCCGAAGAGGCGATGATCAATTTGGAAAACGGCGGCGGCATTCGTTTTGCTACCAACATCAACCTCGAAAAATATGCGGCACTCAAAAAGTTCTGCAAGGATAGAAGAATAAAGGGCGTTTCCGTTGGTACGCTCATCGCGCCCCTTGATTACGTTCTTGAGGTAGGCGAGTTTAGCACCATGGCGCTCGGCTTCCTCGATTACAAGACCCCTTACCTTGATATCAAGGCAAACTCCGAAGCCTTTTATGAGGGCGAAAAGGTGGTTAAGGAAGGATACGACGAGCAGTTCGTAGCATCCATCGTTAACATCAAGCTTGAAAACCGCGACCGTAAGTTTGTTGCCATCGGTTACGTTCAACTCGCTCTGCTCAGCGGCGATCTTTACACCATTTACAGCTACGACAACCAAGATATGGATCTGGTTGCAAAGTATGCCACATCTGTGGCAGAGGTGGCCGAAAAGGAACTCCAAAAGGATACTTGGAGTGAAGAAGAGCGCGCAAAGCTTGATGATCTTGCAACTGTAGAACCTCAAGTTCTTGTTACCGGTAGCGAGGAAGTTACCGATTTCCGTTACACGCGCAGTCAAGCATACTTTACCTACGTTAAGGATGGCGTTACCTTCTACAACCGCATCTCCTACAACGGTGCCAACGGTTGGAGATTGCAATCCAACACCAAGAACTACAACAACTTTAAGGATATTGGCGCAGGTCAATCGCTCGCTATGTACATGGACGAAGGCTTCCACGATGTTGAAATGCCTCTTACCGTTACCCAAAAGGACGGCGAAATTATTGTTACCGCAAAGGGAACAGACTCTAGCGCGCAGATCGTTTTGGACACCTTCTCGCTTGATTTCTGCGGAGCGGATAACGTATCTCTTTACAACGTCAACGGCATGACCGTAGCTTCCAACGGTGAGGTTACCTTGACGGGTAAGATGAATGCGACCGATGCCGTTTACGGTGGCGGCGAACGTTATGACGATGCCAACAAGCGCGGCAAAACGCTCAGCCTCTACATTTCCGACTCCTATGACACCAGAGATCTCAAGGGATCTTATGTTGCAATTCCTTTGTTTAGCACCTCTCGCGGCGGCGGTATGTTCATCAACCGTTACGAGCCTATGAAGATCACTTTCCCTGCAAAGAACGAGGTCGGCAACTGGACCGTAACGCTTAAGACCGAGGTTTTGGATTGCTACTTCTACGCTACCGGCAGAATTTCCGACGTGCTGCAGGCATACACCGATATGACCGGACACGCATCTCTCCCCGAGGAGTGGGCGCAAGGTTACATCGTTTGCCGCTTCCAACCCGACTTTACCAGCCTTGGCGGTCTTACCGGCGAGGGCAACGGTGTTACTTGGTATTACAACGTAACCGATATTCCCAACTACGGCAACTACACCTACAGCGCACTCCTTAAGGCCAACGGAAACAACATCACCACCCTCAAAAACGGTGAAAAGCTCGTTAGCTGGGAAGGCAGCGAGGAATATTACGTTTACACCGTAAACGGTTCGGGATATATTCTGCAAAGCATTAAAAACCCCCAAGACAAATACACCAACGTTACCAAGCTGCCCAACTACAGTGAGTGCTACCTCGGCAGCAGCGCAAGAGAAGAGAAAAAACTCGCGCCCGATTCAGTTCTCCCTCACAAAAAAGCGGTTGGCATTGGCAAAACAGTCTACTACCACTACATTGTAGAGGATTCTACCCAAGACTATAACTACAACGGCATTTACAACGAGCGCTACTTCCTGCGCACAAGCACCAAGGGCGGTACCGCAGGTGCCGGCGTTACCTATATCGTTGAAAGCCTTATCGAAGCGGGCATGACCCCCACCGGTGTTATTTTGGAGGGTGTCAGCTGGTATAATATGGTTAAGGATGCCACCCAATGGGTCAAGCTCAAGAGCTTTGTTGAGTATCTTGATTCCATGAACATCAAGACCCTTGTATATTCCTACATGGGATACTTGACCGGCGCGGCTATGAGTGACAAGTACAAGAGCGAATACATGCTCACGGTTAATATTTACGAGTATGATACCGCAACCGGTGAGATTGGCGACAGAAAGACCACCACTACTCAAATTCCCAAAACCGACAAGACCGACAACCCCGATACCGCAAGTGACGGTACACAAACCTATTTGGATATCACCAACCCCGATGCGGTCAAGTGGTACGTAGACGTTATTTGGGATGAAATGATGGAGCTTGGCATTGACGGTGTTAAGATCGACTTCTGCGAATCTCTCCCCAACGAGGGCTACTACACCAACATGAAGGTTGGCGGTAGCGGCTACCTCACCTACAACTGGTACGATCCTACCATCTTCGAGAGCACCGAAGTCCACCATGCATACCCCTCCTACTTTGTTTCCATGTTCTATAAGGCTATGGAAGAAAAGGCGGCAGCACGCGACGGTGACACAGGCTTTGTTGTTCTCACCCGTGGCGGCGGCATTGGCGCACAGCGTAACCCCTATTTGTGGGCAGGCGACCAAACCCGTAGGTTTACCAACCTTACCACACAGCTTGCAGCCGTTATCAACTCCGGTATTTCCGGCATTCCCTTTATGACCTACGATATGGCGGGCTATGCTTACTACGGCACCACCTACCACTTCTACGGCGGCCAACCCCAAAAGCTTGCCGAGGCGAACGGCAACTATACCCTCAAGGATCTGCGTGCGGCAGAGGAATACGAATCCGAAATTTTTGTACGCGCATTGCAATACACAACCTTTGGCAATTTGATTCAAACCCACGGTGACGTTCGTCACGTTTATCAAATGACCGACGAGGCGCAAGAGCTTGCGGCACTTTACACCGCTTTGCACGAGGAGCTTGCCGACTATCTGCAAAAGCTTTCTCAAATCGCGTGTGACACCGGCATACCGATGATCCGTCACATGATCCTTGAGTATCAAAACGATCAAAACGTAGCCGATCTGGATGACCAATTCATGTACGGTGACGCGTTGCTGGTCGCTCCCATTCTCACAAGCAACGTCAAAACCGTTGGCGGCAACCTTGTGCTTGACTATGCATCGGTTGTAACAAGAACCGTTTATCTGCCTGCCGGCGAATGGATCGATTTGAACTCCGGCGAGACCATCACCTCCACCGGTCAAACCATTACCGTAAATGCAAATCTTGCAAAAATCCCCGTATACCTCAACACCGCATCCGAATATGCAGAGGAGCTGCAAACCATCTTCACCGGAGAAACCTGGACCTCTATTAAGACACTTGCTAACGCACAGTAATTTTTAGGAGAACCTTTATGAAAAAAAGAACAAGAAGAATGCTCTTGTGCCTTTTGACACTTGCTTTGCTTCTTCCGTCTCTCGGTTCTGCCGTACTGCCGGCTATAGCCGCTACCACCAGCGGCTATATCGGCAATATGGACCCCGAGCTTGTAAAAAAGCTGATTGCCCCCGCAGAGCCCACCGTTAATTTAGAGAACTCGGGCGGCATTCGCTTTGCCACCGACATCAACCTTGAAAAGTACGCGGCGCTCAAACAGTTCTGCAAGGAAAGAAGAATCAAAGGTGTCACACTCGGCACGCTCATCGCGCCTCTTGAATACGTTCTCGAGGCAGGCGAGTTTAGCACCATGGCGCTTGGTTTTTTGAATTATAAGACCACACACATTGACGTTGTAGCCAACACCGAGCTGTTTTACGACGGCGAAAGGGTAGTTGCCGAAGGCTATGACGAGCAATTCGTTGCATCGATCGTCAACATCAAGCTTGAAAACCGCACACGCCAATTTGCGGCAATCGGTTACATTCAGCTTTTACTTTCGGGCAACGAGACCTTTACCATTTACAGCTACGATAACCAAAATATGGCCTTGGTTGAGGCGGCTGCAACAAGCGTTGCCGAGGTTGCCCAAAAGGCTCTCGAAAAAGACACTTGGAACGAGGAAGAGCGAGCACAGCTTGCCGACCTTGCGGCCGAGGAACAAAAACTGAACATCAACACCGACGAGGTCAAGGACGTTCGCGTTAAGCGCAATCAGGTTTATTTCACCTACGTAAACGAGGGAAGAAGCTTTTACAACCGCATCACCTACGATGGCTCCAACGGTTGGAGATTGCAGACAAACACCCAAAGCTACAATCATTTTAAAGACGTGGGCGCGGGCCAATCGCTCGCTCTCTACCTTGACGAGGGCTTCCACGATATCACCGTTCCCCTGACCGTTACCCAAAAGGATGGGGAACTGTGGATCGGCGCTCGCGGAACAGAGTCTGTCGCACAACTTGCGTACAACGATTTCTCGCTCGATTTCTGCGGCCCCGACGGCACCTCTCTTTATAACGTCAACGGTGTTTCGCTTTCACAAAAGGGTGAGTATATTCTCACCGGCAAAATGAACGAGACCGACGCGGTCTATGGCGGCGGCGAGCGTTTTGACGCCTCCAACAATCGCGGCAAGACCATGAACCTTTACACCTCCGACTCTTACGATACAAGAGACGGCAAGGGAACCTACGTTGTTGTTCCGCTCTTTAGCACCTCTCGCGGCGGCGGCATGTTTATCAACCGCTACGAGCCAATGCAAATCTCCTTCCCTCAAAAGAACACGGCAGGGGAGTGGGAGTTGACCATTGGCACCGGTGTTTTAGACTGTTATTTCTATGCAACGGGTAATATTTCCGACGTTCTGCGCGCGTACGTAGACCTCACAGGTCACGCCACCCTCCCCGAGGAGTGGGCGCAGGGATACATTGTTTGCCGCTTCCAACCCGACTTTACCACACTTGAGGGTTTGACGGGTGAGAGCAACGGCGTAACCTGGTATTACAACGTCACCGATATTCCCAATTATCAAAAGCATCAATATACCGTTACCGAAAACGGCTTTACCAGAACCGTAAATTTGACTGCCGATGCAGTGCTGCCCCACAAAAAGGCGCTCACACTCAACGGCATTGCGCAGTACCATTATATTATTGAAGACGGCACGCAGGACTTTAACTACAACGGCATTTACAACGAGCGTTACTTCCTGCGCACAAGTCCCAAGGGCGGCCAAGCCGGCGCAGGACTTATTCACATCGTCAACAGCCTCATTGAGGCAGGCATGAAGCCCACCGCCATTATTTTGGAGGGCATTACCTGGTATAACATTGGCACCGACGGTGGCCAATGGGCAAATCTTTATAAGTTTATCAGCTACCTCAACGAGCAAGACATTAAAACCATCGCCTACACCGCACTCGGCCACATGACCGGTGCCAAGATGGGCAAAAACTTTAAGGACGAATACGTGCTCATGGCCGATATGTACGTTTACGATGACGAAAACGGCATTGGCAAAAAAATTCAAAGCACCACCGCTATTCCCAAGAGTGATAAGACCGACAACCCCGACACGGTAAGTGACGGCAAGCAGACCTACATCGACATCACCCACCCCGATGCTATGAAATGGTATTTGAATACCGTTTGGGGAGAAATGATGAAGCTTGGCATTGACGGACTTAAGGTAGACTTTAGCGAGTCGCTTCCCAACGAAGGAGTATATCGCGACATTACCATCAACGGCACCAAGTATAGCAAGGTGTATATCAAGCTCCGTTGGCACGATCCCTCTATGTTTGAGGCAACCGAACCCCACCATGCATACGCGGCTTACTACGTTTCTGCAGTTAACAAATACATGAACGAAAAAGCGGATCTGCGCGAGGATGATGACGGATTTATCGTTTTGGCGCGTGGCGGCGGCATTGGCTTGCAGCGCAATCCTTATATGCTCGCAGGCGACCAAACCCGCAGATTCAAAAACCTTTCCACGCAGTTGGCGGCGCTGATCAATTCGGGCATTTCCGGCATTTCCTTTGTCACCTACGATATGGGCGGCTATGCTTACTACGGCACCCCCTATCACTACTATGGCGGTCAAGTGCAAGAGCTTGACGAGAAAAACGGAAAGTTGACGCTGTTCGACTTCCAAGATGCCGAGGAGTATGAGTCCGAAATCTTTATTCGTTCCATGCAGTACACAATCTTCGGCTCCGTTGTCAAAACACACGGCGACGTTCGCCACGTTTATCAAATGACCGATGAGGTTCAAGAGCTTGCACCGCTTTACATGGCGTTGTACAATGAGCTTTTGGCGTATAGAAGAGAGCTTTCACAGATCGCGTGCGACACCGGCATGCCGCTGGTAAGACACATGATCCTTGAGTATCAAAACGACCCCAACGTGGCCGACGTTGATGACCAATATATGTACGGCGATGCACTTTTGGTTGCCCCCATTCTCAACTGCAACACAAAAACGCAAAGCGGCAAACAGGTGCTCAATTATGCATCGGTTGTTACAAGAACGGTTTATTTGCCTGCCGGCGAATGGATTGATTTGAACACGGGAGAGACCATCGTTTCTACCGGTCAAACGATCACCGTGAGTGCAAATCTTGCAAAGGTTCCCGTATATCTCAACACCGCAAGCGAGCATGCCGAGGCGTTGAAGACTGTTTTTGCAGGGGAAACCTGGAGCGCAATCAAGGCGCTTGCCAATGCAAAGTAAGACATTGAAGCAATTTTAAAAAAAGGAGAACGATCTTATGAGTTCCAACAGCAAAAAATATATTGTTATGGTTTTGGTTGTTTGCGCGGTCATTGCGCTGACCTGTCTTTCCGCATGCAAGGATAACAAACAACCCGAAACAACAACTCCCAACGAAACGACTGCACAGGTAGAAACCACCACCAAAGAGGAAATCACCACCCCCGAGGCAACCACTCCTGCGGAGACTACAACTCCTGCGCCCACCGAAACGGTGACCTTCCCCTCCGATGAGGACAACGATCCCAAGCAAGAGGACGTTTTTGTTGATTAATTCGAGCGGCGAATCTTGCGCGGAACAAATGTCACTCAGGTTCTAACTGAATTTAAAACAAATTAATATAAGGAAGAAACCCACCGAAAATTTCGGTGGGTTTCTTCCGTTTTTTATATGTGTTTTGGTTTTTGTTTGATTTCCCTTAAGATTTCACACGTAGGCTGGGGTCTTGGTGGTGCTCAGTCGCTCGCGGCAGCAAGGCGCGACACATTGCGCGCGCCTCTACCGTCTATTTGTATCCAAACGAATTTATTTTATTATTTGTTGTTAGAGAGTTTTTGGGAAGGGGTACGGGGAAACCTTTTTTGCAAAAAAGGTTTCCCCGTAGACTTCTCCTATAAACTATTCAAAAAACGTTCAATGCGGCGCAGAGCCTCCAAAATGTGCTCGGTGGAGTAACAGTAAGAAGCGCGAACAAATCCCTCACCGCTCTCGCCAAAGGCCGTACCGGGAACGACGGCAACCTTTTCGGAGTAGAGGAGCTTTTCGCAAAACTCCTCAGAGGTCATTCCTGTGGAGCGAATGCAGGGGAACGCGTAGAATGCGCCCTTGGGCTCACGGCAGGAAAGGCCGAGCTTGTTAAAGCCGTTTACGATAAGGCGGCGGCGCATGTCATATTCCTCGCGCATAGCGGCAACTGCCTCGTCACCGTTGCGAAGTGCCTCAATAGCGGCATATTGCGAGGTGGTGGGCGCACACATAATGGCGTATTGATGAATTTTGGTGATTTGCTCCATCACGGGCTTGGGACCGCAAGCGTAACCAAGACGCCAACCCGTCATTGAGAAGGTTTTGGAGAAGCCGTTGATGAGAACGGTACGTTCTTGCATTCCCTCAATCGATGCAATCGAGACGTGAGAGGCATCACCAAAAGTCAGTTCGGCATAGATCTCGTCGGAAATAACAAGAATGTTTGTGTCACGGAGAACTGCAGCAATCGCTTCAAGGTCTGCCTTTTCCATAATCGCACCCGTAGGGTTGCAGGGGTAGGGCAGAATGAGCGCCTTGGTGCGCGGTGTAATGGCAGATTTAAGCTCCTTGGCGGTCAGCTTAAAGGAGTTTTCTGCCTTGGTTTCAATAATTACGGGCTTGCAACCGCACAGAGCGGTGATGGGCTCGTAGCAAACGTAACTGGGTTGGGGAATGATAATTTCATCACCGGGGGAAGCAATGG
>JAGBSQ010000005.1 GCA_017631775.1 Clostridia bacterium
CCTCGGGGGCAGGGAAGTTATCAATCAGTAAGAAAGCGTTCTCCGCATCGGCAAGATAACGTGTCAGAGAGACGGCAATGCTCTCTGCGTTCTCCTCAGTCATATCGGCACCGAACAGGCGCACAAAGGGGTTAAATGAGCCGTTTTTGAGGTCGTCGCGATAATCGTCAGCGGCATCAATCAAATAAATCCAATGCCCGATTGCACGACCGAAGGTCTTTGCGATGCGCGCTTCGATACCCTCGAGTCCCTCACAAAGAACAGAGGACATCAAATTGCCAAAAATGGCGGCGGGTGCATCGGCACTTGGCGGCAGGGATGTGTCCTTCTCATATATGCGTAACTCCTGCAAAAGAGAGGAAACTGTTTCATCCAAATTGGGGTAACGGCGTTTTGCGCGCCGATAGGCGCGAGAAAAGAATCCCGAAGCCACGAGTGCGCGCAACTTTTTCAATCCTTTTTCATCGTCTATATCGTCGCGGCATTTGTGATAGGTGAGAATGGCAGAAGCGTCCGCGCAGAATGCAAGCGCCGGAGATTCAACAGCCATATTCCTTTTTTTAAAAGGATGAACAAAGCAACGCTTTTTTTGGAGTTCCAACTTTTCGTTGGTCAAAGACATTCGAAAAGCCGCCAAAAAAGCAAAATCATAGCTGAGCGAGAGTCGGGAGCACTGACCGGTGCATTTGCCCATTTGGCGGCAAAGACCGCAATAAATCGCGCGATAGCATTCCGAGTCGCGCAAGCGCAATTCGGGAGAATCGGTGCGAATGTAGCCCAGCATCTTCTCACTCCTTTCAAAAAGTTTACCCTTATCTAATATATGATACCGCATTTATTTGTAAATTGCAAGAATATTTTGTGTTTTTTTGCGAAACTTTTTCCAAGTGCAATTATTTTTTAGGAAGAAAATAAAAAATTCCGAAAAAAATGCAAAAAAGCTATTGACAAATCGGTGGAAAAGGTGTATAATAACACAGAAAACAAAGCAGAGCTCTCCGCTCTCACCTACCTGCAACAGGGCAGTCGGGTTAATAAGCGTCTGATACCACTATCTTAAGTGGTTTTGTGCCGTGCGGAGACTTGTGTCTTTGTACGGTTATTTTTTTATTTCGCTTGGAGGTGTTTAACTATTAGCGCAAAAGAGAAAGAAAACCTGCTCAATGAGGAAATTACCGCAAAAGAAGTACGTCTGATCGGTGCCGATGGCGAAACGCTTGGCATTATGAGCTCCGATAAGGCTTTGGAGATCGCGTATGACCAAGGTATGGACCTTGTTTTGATGTCGGGCCAGGCTGTTCCGCCCGTATGCAAGATTATGGATTACGGCAAGTTCCGTTTCGAACGCGAAAAGCGCGAAAAGGAAGCCAAAAAGAAGCAGCAGACCATTGAGCTCAAAGAAATTCAGCTCTCCTGCCGCATCGACACCCACGATTTTGAAACAAAGGCAAACCATGCACGCCGCTTCCTTAGCGACGGCAACAAGGTTCGCGTTGTTATGAAGTTTAAGGGTAGAGAAATGAGCCATATGAACATCGGTAAAGAGATCCTTGAAAAATTCGAGGAGGCTTGCTCTGAGTTGGGAACCGTTGATAAAAAGCCGGTTCTTGATGGCAGATTTATGAGCATGGTTATCTCACCTGTCAAGGCGAAATAATCAAAACCGTACCACAACATTATTAACCAAGTATATTATACTTCGGCATTTGCCGAAAGAGAAAAGGAGTTACGAAAAATGGGAAAAATCAAGACACATAAGGCTTCGGCTAAGAGATTTTCCGTTACTGCTAACGGTAAGGTCAAAATGTTCCACACCTCTCACCGTCACAACACCGGTAAAAAGGATGCTAAGAGAATTAGACATCTGCGCTCCAGCGCAATCGTAGACGGTAAGATCGCAACCAACCTTAAGACGTTGGTTCTGAAGTAATAAGAAAGGGAGGAATTAAAAATGGCAAGAGTTAAGGGCGCAATGATGACGCGCAAGAGAAGAAAGTCCACACTCAAGGCTGCTAAGGGTTACTGGGGTGCAAAATCTAAGCACTTTAAGATGGCTAAGCAAGCCGTAATGAAGAGCGGCAACTACGCATTCGTAGGCAGAAAGCAAAAGAAGAGAGATTTCCGTTCTCTCTGGATCACCAGAATTTCCGCACAAGCAAAGGTTAACGGAATGAACTATTCCACCCTTATGCACGGCCTCAAGGTTGCAGGTATCGACCTCAACCGCAAGATGCTCGCTGAGATCGCAGTTTCCGATAAGGAAGCATTTGCAGCACTCTGCGCACAAGCAAAGGCAGCACTTTAATTGTGATAAAAAACCCGATGGTTTCATCGGGTTTTTGTCATACATAGATGTTTTTTCATCCTGCATTTTGGCACAAAAAAGAGCGTAAAATGCAACAAAAGGAGAATAGAATTTATGCTTTTTACAGGGGAAATCATCCGTTCCAGACAAAACAAAAACATTGTCGAGCTTTGCAAATTGACCGATCGAAAAGCACGCGAGGCGACCAAAACATTTCGCTTTGACGGCATCAAATTGCTCGAAGAAGCCATTAAGAACGACGTAGAAATCTGCGCCGTCTTTTTGTCGTCCTCGGCACAAGAGAGAGTGCTTGATTTTCTGCGCACACGCTTTGGTGGAGCGTATGAGGATAAAATTGAGAAGTGTTTTGTGGTGTCGGATGATATTTTTGACAAAATTTCTGAAGAAAAATCGCCCGAAGGCGTAATAACTATTGCAAAATATATTGACAAATTGCAAAAAAATGCTACAATATATAATAGCGCTCATTTTTTAGAGATGAAAAATGAGCACATTGTGCTCCTCGAATCGGTGCGTGACCCTTCCAATGTGGGGGCAATCATCCGCTCGGCTGCCGCAATCGGTATTGACCGTTTGATTTTGAGTGCCGACTGTGCGGATATCTACCACCCAAAGGCGGTGCGTGCATCTATGGGAACGCTCTTTAACCAACGCATCGACCGCGTGAGCGATCTTACCGAAACCATTGCCCAAATGCGCCAAGGCGGACGTCGCGTTTTTGCCGCCGCACTTGATGAGCGAGCTATGCTCTTGGGCAAGTTCGAAATTTTGGCAGGCGATGCAGTTGTTATCGGTAATGAGGGGCACGGGCTTTCCCGTGAGGTAATTGATGCTTGTAGCAACAGCGTCATTATTCCTATGAGTGAACGTGCAGAATCCTTCAACGCTGCCGTTGCGGCTTCCATCTTGATGTGGGAGTTTGCAAAAGGCAAATAATTTTTGATTTTGAAAGAGAGGGGGAGCGGGTATGAAAAGCAAAGACACCTTGTATTGGATATGGCTATCGGAAGCACTCGGTGCAGGCTCTTCTGCATTTCGTCGCCTAATCTCTCTTTACGATACACCTTTTGAAATTTTTCGCGCCGAGGAAAGCGAGCTCGAGCAGATTCCGAATTTAACCGAACGTGCAAAGCGTGCACTTTGTGACAAGAGTCTCGAGCGCGCAACCGAAATCCTCGATCTTTGCGAGCGCGAGAATATTGGAATTATCACTTACGATGAGGATGCGTATCCGCGTGCTTTGCGTGAGATTCAAAAGCCGCCAATGCTTTTGTATTATCGCGGCAATTTGCCGGATTTCAATCGCCGACTTTGCGTCAGCATTGTAGGAACGCGCAGTATGAGTGCATACGGCTTGCGTCAAGCATATAAAATGTCGTATGAGCTTGCCACGGCAGGCGCGGTTGTCGTCAGCGGAATGGCAAAGGGCATCGACGGTGTTGCGGCAGGTGCCGCAATCAAAGCGGGCGGCGCAACCGTTGCCGTGCTCGGCTGCGGTGTTGACATCGCTTATCCCACGCATCACAAGCCTCTCAGTATCGAAATCGCAAAAACAGGTGTTGTGCTCTCCGAGTATGCACCGGGCACTCGACCGAACAGTTATCATTTTCCATTGCGCAATCGCATTATCAGCGGTTTGTCGCAGGCAACTGTTGTTGTTGAGGCAGGCATCGGCAGCGGTTCTTTAATTACCGCAAAGGATGCAATTCTGCAAGGTCGCGAGGTCTTTGCAATTCCTGCCAACGTAGGCAGTAAGGGAGCGGACGGCACAAACGGGCTTTTGCGCGATGGAGCAAAAATGGCACTCTCTACCGATGACGTTTTGGCACCGTATCAGTACACTTATGCAGAGTCGCTGACTTTGGAAAAA
>JAGBSQ010000006.1 GCA_017631775.1 Clostridia bacterium
ATTTCGCTCGCGAAATATTACCGTAGCAACGGAACGTTGCGATGTTCTTCTGCAAGAAGTTTCCCCCGCACCCCTTTCAAGAACTCTTGCACAAAAAGTAAAAGTGGACTTGTTCGTTTTGAGGATGGAAAGACATTCATTGAAAAATTTATTCTTTTTTAAGCCGGGCGATTCGTGAATCGCCCGTTTTTATTTGCAATATGTATTCGTTTTCGGGATGCCGAGGACGTCGTCTCCTACAAAAAAACACACTTGTAGGGGACGACCTCCCGGGCGTCCCGAAAAAATGAAAATGTTATTATTTGAAAGAGGGCTATGCCCTTTTCTTTTTTTGCTCAAAATTCTACCATCGGTAGAATGATTAGAAATTTATCAAATCACTCTTGACAAAAAGTGATTAGATGTGTATAATATCAGTGTGGTCACAAATAAAAATCAAACAAAAGGAGAAATAAGATGACTTATTTGGAAATTGATAAAGCATTGTACGATATTGTCACTGAAAAATATAACGAATGTCAAAGCAGACTTAATACTGTACCAAATGAAAACAAAAACGAACGCAAGGCTTTGACTATTGAAAGAGAAATGTACGGATTGTGCAATCGCGCCGGACTTATTGTATACGTTTTAGGAAAACGCGAAAATGTTCTTGCTATGAGACGTCGAGTAGTCGGACAGATTCTTCACAAATATCCCAAATTAAGTGAAGTTTTTACTCAACTTGACGAAGAAGAAAAAATGCGATTTATAGCAGCATTGCAAGCAGAAATTTTTATGCGTGATCAAATTGTGAATTCTTATTACACCGAGTTCGAAGCCGCCAAAACCTCGGGAGATATGAAAAACATTCTTGAGTTTCAAATCAAGATCGGTGCTTGCGAAAATGTATTTAAGGCGTGGGAAGCATGGCGCAAAGAACATGGCATTTATCCCAATTTGATTGATAAAATGGAGGGCTAAAATGATCGAATACTCTAACGTGAAAGAAAAACTTGCCCTTTTGAAGCTCCTAGCCGATGAAACGCGTTTGGAAATTCTCAATCTTTTGCTCAAAGAAGATTCTTACGTAGAGAAGATCGCTTGCGAGCTCTCCCTCACCCCTGCTACCATCTGCTATCACCTCAAAAAAATGGAATCGGCAGGCGTAGTAAATTGCTCACGCTCGCAGTTTTATATGATCTATTCCCTCAACCGCGACATTTTTGACAAGCCGCTTTTTGAGTTGATCAAAAAGGATGACCCCGTTGTGGATGCAGAGGAAAAATACAAAAAAGAGGTACTCTCTCACTTTTTCAAGTACGGTCGCTTGACACAACTCCCCACCCAGCGCAAAAAACGCGAAATTGTGCTGTGTGATATTGCAAAAAGCTTTGAAGCAAATCGGAAATATGACGAAAAAGAAGTCAATGAGATCATTCATCGCTTCCACGAAGATCATTGCACCATTCGCCGCGAAATGATTGCTTGCGGCATTATGGCACGAGAAAGAGAAACCTATTGGTTGGTGTAAATTATGACAATAAAAAGAATTATCGTCTCGCAAAAAGTAAAGACTTTTCGCCGTGAAAACCGCCTAACGCAGGTGCAATTCGCATCCGGTTTAGGCTTATCGCCACAGACTATTTCAAAGTGGGAACGTGAGGAGTGTTATCCCGACATCACCTTTCTTCCCACTCTCGCCGAAACACTCGGCTGCACGGTGAATGACTTTTTTGCGTAAAAATACAATAAAAACAGGCGACCACAGGTCGCCTGTTTTGTTATTTTGGGTGCGCCGTATGTAGTTCTCTTCCCTTTTTTCTTGATTTCTTTTTCGCTTTTGATTTTTGTGTTTCGTTAAACCATTGGTTGAACGCCATAGAAAGTTTTGAGAAGGTATTGACAAATTGGTAAATGTTATGTTATAATGAATTAACGCCATTGGAATATGGCACAAAACAATCATAGGGCGGGATTGCAGAGGGTTGCGTTCCGCACAAATTCAACGAAACAGAGGACTTGAAGATGGGCAAGATTATTGTAGCAGAAAAGATAACGGAATTTCGTCGCAAAAACAATTTGACCCAAGGTGAATTTGGCGATCTGCTTGGGGTATCTGCGCAAGCAATTTCAAAATGGGAACGCGAGGTATGCTACCCCGATATTACCATTCTGCCCGATCTTGCTCGAGTACTCGGGTGCTCGGTGAATGACTTTTTTGACAACGATTTATAAAAAACACGACGTAGGGCGGGGACTTACCCCCGCCCTACAATTTTTATTTTCATATATTTTGACAAACTTTGGTCTCTTGTTTTTTCTGTTTTTTCCCTGTTTTATATCGCAAATCATCATTTTTTTATGTTGCGGACGCGTGTTGCGCGGAAATATTCCTATAAAATATATAAATATAATAAAAAAATTTCAAAAAACTATTTACAAAACAAAAAAAGTGTGGTATAATACCATCGTATGCGTGAGCTCGGTTTTCGGATACGAGGCTGTGTAGCAGCTGATTCACCCACCGATTGCTGAGTGAAACGTAAATAAATATTTTTTGAAAGGTGAAAATACCATGCAAAAGGAACTCAAGACCAACATCATTGAGCAATACGCTACTCACGAGGGCGACACCGGTTCTCCCGAAGTACAAATTGCTATTCTGACCAACCGCATCGCTAACCTGACCGAGCACTTGAAAGTCAACAAGAAGGACTTCCACAGCCGCCGCGGTCTGCAAAAGATGATCGGTCAAAGAAGAAGTCTTTTGAACTACCTGCAAAAGAACGACATCGAGCGTTACCGCGCGATCGTTAGCAAGCTCGGCTTGAGAAAGTAAAGCAAACATTGGGAGTTGAGAGCAGCGGCAGTTTTGTCACTGCCCTCACTCCTTGTTTGTTTTTTTCTCGAAAACACGAATTCTCACGGTTGGATTAGCAGTTAACCGTGTGCCGGAGAGCGCCTCTTTCCGACCCAAGGTTAAGTGCTAAACCTCCGCGAGTGCAACACAAAAAAAATAAAAAACGGAGGAAATTGTAAAATGAACATCACCAAAAGTGAACCCATGAATTTTAAGAATTACAAGGTGTTCAAATACACCTACGCCGGCAGACCCCTGGTAATTGAAACCGGCAAAATGGCAGGCTTGGCAAACGGCTCTGTTCTCTGCCGCTACGGTGACACCGCAGTTCTCTGCTGTGCAACCGCTTCTGAAAAGCCTCGTGACGGCATCGACTTCCTGCCCCTCTCTGTTGACTTTGACGAGAGAATGTATGCAGCCGGCAAAATTCCCGGTGGCTACCTCAAGCGTGAAGGCAAGCCCAGCGAAAAGGCAGTTTTGACCTCTCGCGTTATCGACCGTCCCATTCGTCCTCTCTTCCCCAAGGATTTGAGAAACGACGTGGCTCTTACCCTTGTTGTTATGTCGGTTGACCCCGACTGCTCCCCTGAGATCACCGCTATGATCGGTGCTTCCACCGCTCTGGCAATCTCCGATATTCCGTGGAACGGCCCCATCGGCGGCGCGTTCATGGGCTTGGTAGACGGTAAGATCGTCCTCAACCCCACCGCTGAAGAGCAAAAGAAGAGCGATCTTCAACTCACCGTTGCAGCTTCTATGGAAAAGGTTGTTATGATTGAAGCAGGTGCAAACCAAGTTGAAGACGACATCGTTTACGATGCAATTATGAAGGCTCACGAAGAGATCAAGGATCTGCTCGGCTTCATCAACGGCATCATCGATGAGATCGGCAAGAAGAAGTTTGAATATCCTTCTTGCGAACTCGACCACGATATGTTCGACGAGATCTTCGCATTCTGTGAAAAGGACGTTATGAACGCTCTTGACACCGATGACAAGAACGTACGTGATGCAAGAATGGTTCCCGTTAAGGACGCTATTCTTGAAAACTTTACCGAAAAGTATCCTGAGCTTCCCAACATTATGGAAGAGCTCATCTACAAGATTCAAAAGAAGATCGTTCGTCGTTGGCTCTTGGTTGACAAGAAGCGCGTTGACGGTCGTAGCATGGATCAAATCCGTCCCCTCGGCAGTGAGGTTGGCATTCTGCCCCGCACCCACGGTTCCGGTCTCTTTACCAGAGGTCAAACTCAAGTTCTTACCGTTGCAACCCTCGGCACTCTTTCCGAGGCACAAATGCTTGACGGTATTGACAACGAGACCACCAAGAGATATATGCACCACTACAACATGCCCGGCTTCTCCACCGGTGAAGCTAAGCCTGTAAGAAGCCCCGGACGTCGTGAAATCGGTCACGGTGCTCTTGCTGAAAGATCTCTTGTTCCCGTTCTCCCCTCCGAGGAAGAATTCCCCTACGCTATCCGTCTCGTATCCGACGTTGTATCCTCCAACGGTTCTACCTCTCAAGGTTCCGTTTGTGGCTCTACCCTCGCACTGATGGATGCAGGTGTTCCGATTAAGGCTCCCGTTGCAGGTATCTCCTGCGGTCTTATCACCGCTGAGGACGGCTCTTGGGATACCATGATCGACATTCAAGGCCTTGAAGACTTCTATGGCGACATGGACTTTAAGGTTGCAGGTACTCACCAAGGTATCACCTCCATTCAAATGGACCTCAAGATTGACGGTCTTACCCCCGCAATCATTAAGAAGGCATTTGAAATGACCCGCGCAGGCCGCGAATATCTCATTGATGAAGTAATCCTCAAGGCTATCGAGGCTCCCCGTGCAGAAGTTTCTCGCTACGCTCCCAAGATG
>JAGBSQ010000045.1 GCA_017631775.1 Clostridia bacterium
CGGTTCATTTTGGCAAGCACCGCATCACTGCCCGATTGCATAGGCAAATGGAACTGATGCGCGATATGCTTGGAATTTGCCATTACGTCAATGAGCTTGCGGCTTGCATCATTGGGGTGGCTTGTCATAAAGCGCAGAACAAAATCTCCCTCAATAGCATCGAGCTCTGCGAGCAGATCGGCAAAATCGTAACCCTCTGTGCGGTCTTTTGCATAGGAGTTGACGTTCTGCCCGAGCAAGGTAATATCTTTATATCCCTTTTCCACAAGGTCGCGAACCTCGGCAATGATCTTGTCTTTTTCGCGACTACGCTCGCGTCCGCGAACGTAAGGCACGATGCAATAGGAGCAGAAATTGTTGCAGCCGTACATAACCGAAACCCACGCACGGTATGTGCTTTCGCGACAAATGGGAAGATCCTCAACAACGGTGTATTCTGCCTCCTCGGGGCAATAGATGCGCTTGCCGGTTTTGCGCTTTTGACAAAGCAGCTGCGGCAGACGGTGCAAGGACGAAGGGCCCATTACGAAATCGACGTAAGGATAGCGGAACTTGATATCGTCCTGACGGTGCTCTTGCGCCATCATACAGCCACACACGGCAATCACAAGTGCGGGGTTCTTCTCTTTGATGTGCTTGTACTGCCCAACAATAGAGAGCGTTCTCTTTTCGGCATGCTCGCGAATGGCGCAGGTGTTGACCACAATAAAATCTGCCTTTGCGGCTTCATAAACAATGTCATAGCCCATTTCTTGGCACATACCCGCAAACTTTTCGCTATCCGCCACGTTTTGCTGACAGCCAAAGGTTTCGATATACGCGCCCGGGCGAGAACCCGTAGTTTCAAAAACGCGATCGTTTTCGGCGCGCATTGCATCGATATATTGTTTTTGCTCTGCTGCCGAAAGCGGCGGCATAGGGGTGTTTTTCTTCATTGGCAATTCCTTTGGGTATATTTTGAGCATAATAACTCTATTATATTATACAATTTATTAAAGAATTGTCAAGATATTTTTCGTAAATTTTAGATTTTGGCTTAATTTTGCAACGTGATATTTTGCTCATTTTGCAAAGAAAAACGCGAAAGCTCTCCCCCTTCCAAGTCGCACCGAAAAAGATCGACGGCAGAGATGGCGCGGTTTTCGTAGGTGGTGTAGTAATAAATTGCGCGATCGAGATTTATACAGGACGTGTATGCGGTAATCTCGTATTTTCCACCGTCGAGAAGCACACAGCCGCGCACCTGCTCAACAGAACCCAAAATGTGAAAAAACTGCGACACGCTACTCATTTCATCGCTCTTTGACACCGCATTTTCGCGCACGAAAGCGGCACGAACAAAGCGCGATGCCGAGGAAAGGTCCCCCGGCAACCCAATCGCCCCCATGCCCCTGCTGTAAGGCGTGAGATATCCCTTGCCAAAATGCGCCACAGGCGGCTTGTTTGAGAGTGTCATATAGTCGCAAAGATGCACCACGTGATACGAAAACGGCGGATTGTTGGTCAGCACGCCCACCGGATTTTGGTGGACTTGCAGACCCTCGGCAACGCTCTCCACAACAATGCTCTCCCTCTCGTCGGCAATCATCCAATGCAACGGTGCAGGCGGCAAGTCTGGGGAGAAAGGTGTGTCGCACAGGTTGAGATCTACGAAACGCTCGCGCGCTTCTCTTACGGTTTTGCAGCTCCCCAAAATATAGGGAATCAGCTCAAACGAGGAGACGTTCTCCCGCCCCTCGGCAAGTGAAAAATAGCAGGCATTGCCGGCAAAGCGCAAGCCTGCCATGCCCAATCCGTGCTCGTTGGCGGCTTCGTAATAAAGGGGGTAGCCATCTCTGACGGTTCCCATCCCGATGATGGCGTAGTGGCTCTTTTGCGCTCCCGTGTGGCGAAAATCGAGCGCAAAATTGCGCGGCATGACGATAACTTCTTCCCCATAAGAGCATTCAATATCCAGCGTGCGCCCAAAATAGGCATCCTTTGTTTTGTAGGTAATAGCGGTGCACATTTTTAAAAATCTCCTTTTTTCTTTAATGTACCCCACCTTGCCTAAATTATAAGTAAAAAGCGCGGTCGATACCGACCGCGCTTTTTACAAAATTATTTGATCAATGCCCACAAAAGGAAGAGCTTGCCCGTGTAGCGCTCGTAGTCCTTCATGCCAAGCAGCTCGGTTTTTTCACCAATCTTTTCCATGAGCAGCTTTGCGGCGGGTGCCTTCCACGCCTTGCGAGGAGTGCAGAAAGCAAAGAACTTACCGTTAACAACGCATTGCAGCCAAAGGTTACCGTTGCCAATGCCAAACTCCGCGCGCGTGAAATCGGAAAACAGAATTTCCTTTCTGATGCCGAGCTTTTCATTGGTGCAAATAACAGATGTATCGGTAATTTCGGCAAAGTAGCCGGTAAATGCGCCACGTGTGGCAAGAACACCCTCGTCGCCGGAAACGCACATATCAAACACGCGATCGATGTCGAGTCCGTTTTCTTCACAATATTGCTTTTTGGTTTTCATGATCTTTATTCTCCTTTGTTATTAGATTTACTCCAGACAAGACTGCCTTCAATCTTGTCAAATTTAATATCGGAATGATCGGCGTAATCAAAGAGCGAGAACTGCCAATCAACGGGGTAGGTATCGAGGTAGCGGAAGATCTTGTGCATGATTTCGTCGCGCTGCTCGTCGGTGCCGCCCCAAAAATGAATGACGAATGCACTGGTGAAGAAGTTTTCGTTGATGGTTTTGCGAACAAGATAGATGTTTTTGATAATATCCTCATCAATCGAATGAATGAACTCCAAAATATTCTCAAGCATTCCCTCGGGCAGCTGCTCACGGGAAAGCTTATCGTTTTTGGAGAGCACGCCCGTTTGGCTGTATTCGTCCTTATCCTTTTGTGCCATTTGCTGTGCACGTGCGCGGTATTCCTGCAACTCCTTTTCTCTGCCCGTCATGCAGTAAAACTGACCGATCATCTGCAAGCCCTCTTCCATAAAGTTATGGTTGGTCTCCATTGCGTGATAGATCAGGTCAACGCCTGCAGGATCGTAGCGGTAAAGGAGCTTGCAGCCCTTTTGGTAGTACGCCAAGGGCGAGGAGTTTTCGTCAAGCTCGGCAATGGCGCGCTCGCAAAGCTCGTCCGCTTCGGTCTGACGACACAATTGGCGAAGGTCGGAAAGAATATCGCCAAATCCCTCGGCAGTAACGGGACTGCCCTGCTCGCGCCATGCGGTAACACGTGTGAGCGGATCGAGATACGCCTCTTTGCGCGTTTGCTCGTAGTTTACCCAACCCTCGGCAAATTTTTGGTCGGCAAGCGCAACCGCCTTTTGCAGCTCCTCGCGGTATGCGGGGGAGCTTTTATCCTCAATTAAGGCGGGGTGCTCGATGCCAAGTGTTTCAAAACGCATCTTTTTGGTGGGATGTGATGCGTTATTGGGGAGTATCTCCAAATCGATCATGGCATCCCAATCGGCGTGGCGTGCCTCGATCGCCTTTTTGAATACCGCGATACGCCCCGACAAAAAGTGCGGATCGGGAGTCTCGCGTGCCATCATCGGTTCTTCGTCGTCGACTCCGTTTTCCCATTGGAATTTATCGTCATAGCTCAGTTTGAGCAATGCCGATGCGGCATGACCTGCGTCGCCGTGTGTCAGCATGTCGCGGTCTGCCTCGCTCTCGTACACCACCGATGTGGCGTAGGCGTAGGTCATGTGGTTAAAGAGATAATAAACGTCAAAAAAGGTAAAAATGTTGTTAACAAACAACATCAGGCCCCCATAGGGCTTGCCACCGCCAACCCATGCGCCGTATCGCATTTCAAAGTCCTTGGCGCGGTTTTTGTTTGCCACGTGGGAGAATTCGTGCAGGCAAATGGAGTAGAGCTCCTCTTCGGAAAGGATATCCAACAACACAATGCCGATTTGCAAATAGTACTTTTTACCATCGCGCAAAATGCCTGCATTACAGTCCATGCTGAGCATGACAATGATCTCACCGTGGCATCCCAGCGCATTGGCGGCGCGGTCGACAGCGGCATAAATTTGCGGATACTCGTTGCGGTTGAGCACGGGAGCATTGGGGTTGACGTCGGGTGGAATGGGCCTGTAAATTCTGCTATACGCGGCGTGGAAGATCAATCCCGCGTAAAACAACACGGGGAGATAAATCGATGTGGAAGCAGACGCCAGCATGCCTGCAAAAATTGCCGCACAGGCAGCCAAAAGCCAAACAAAAACGGCATAAACGGTGGCAATGTGGCGAATGCTCTGCAAACGGGAAAGCAGCTTGCCCGATGCCTCTTGTGCCAGTTGACGTTGGCGGAGCATCTTGTTTTGCATATCGGCAATCTTTGCACGGTTGATGCGCGCCATAAAGGATTTTGCCGCAAGCATATTGACCGTGAGCAAAAGCACGGGCAAAAAAGCAAGCACCCCAAACAAGGCGGTCATAGCACCGCTCGGGACAACCGTATGCCAAACAACGCCTGCCAAGGAAATCAAAAACGCCGAGCCAAAGGCAGAAACGTAACGTAATATCTTATTCATGTGGACTCTCCTTTTTTATAAGATTCTTTCGTTTTCAAAACAGTCCTATATCATAATAGACGCTAAAACGGTCAAGTGTATCACATAAATAATAAAATATTTTTTGAAGGTTACCAGTAATATCCATTATAGTATATTATACCCCACCCCGAAAAAAATCAAGTCTTTTTTGTAAACATTCGACCTGAAAAGTCAACAGAAAAAGAAATAAAAAATATTTTTCAAAAAGGGGTTGACAAATCAATTCTGTTGTGATATAATATTCCCGTTGCGAAAGCGAAACCGTTCGCAAATGAACAATTCGCTGGTGTGGCTCAATGGCAGAGCAGCTGATTTGTAATCAGCAGGTTGTTGTTTCGACTCCGATCACCAGCTCCAAAGGTCACACAACGTGACCTAAATATGGGGGATTTCCCGAGCGGCCAAAGGGGGCAGACTGTAAATCTGTTGTCATCGACTTCGGTGGTCCGAATCCACCATCCCCCACCAACAAAAAAGGAACTTTTGTCTACCAAAAGTTCCTTTTTTGTTATCCAAGCCGCAGGCTTGGCATATCATCGCCGCGCGAAGTGCGGTGCATATCATCAGCCCCTTTGGGGCTGTATCTCATCACGTGCCAGCGTGCATCTACCTGCGGCTTGATGAGATACAACACTTCGTGTTGATGATATACCGCAACAAGGTGCGGATGAGATACAAGGCTACGCCTTGATTTATTATCGAAAGTGTGATATAATGGAATAAAGAAAGGCGGTGATATAATGAGAAATTTTGTTATTAACAATCGATGTGTCTTTTTTCTTCTCATTTTTTCTATATTAATTGCTTTTGGAGTATGGACTATAGATGAAGTAATTTCCATACCCATAATCATTCTTGGGGGCTTCTTGTTCCTTGGGTACTCGATCGCTTTTCCTATTTGTTGTGTAATAAATTCGCAAGGAGTTACCATATATTATCTATTTGGTTTTGTAAGGAAAAGAATCGCTTGGAACGAACTAAAGTATGTAGAAGATCATCACTCCAACAGCGGAGTGCTACCTTGGCGGAGAGAATACCCAATTGCTTATTTCAAAACAAAATTTCCTTTATGGGAAAAAGCGTGTATTCCAAAAACCAAGAAAGTAGTTCAACTGATTAAAAAGTATTATAAAGGGACTATCGAGAAATATGGTTAAATGCAGACACCTGTTGTTCGCAATTACCCCTGTTTAGACACCTTTTATCTCGTTTAAGGCAACAAAAAGAGCACCTGAAAGGGTGCTCTTTTTGTTGGTGGATGTATGATGCCGAGAGGAACACCACGAGAATTGCCCGTGTGCTTAAAAACAAACAAGACAAAAGACAATTCTCCATATGAGCGTAGCAAAGTTGTGGTCACGAATCCACCATCCTCCCGTATAAAATGCATCTACTGCTTGACAAACTCCCTTCCCTATGCTATAATACCTTTCGACAAATACATCTTTGGAGGTCTTTATGAATACCAAAACAAAGGAACGCGGTCTCTTCGCGCTTGGCGTTGCCATTTGCGCGGGCGTTGCGGCACTTTCTGTTCTTCTTGAAAATCTCATCCCCGGTGGGCTGCTTGGTGCATCTATCATTGCCCTATTTTCGGGAACCATCATCAACAGCTTCTTTCATCCTACTTGGATCAAGCCCGCTCTTAAATTTGTATCGAAGAAAATTTTAAAGGTTGCTATCATTCTTTTGGGCGCATCGCTTTCTGTAAAAGTGATTATGGAAGTTGGCAAAATGACCTTCTTTGTAATGATCTTCACATTCCTTATGTGCTTTGGCGGCGGCTATTTCGTTCGCAAGATCTTTAAGATCAACTGGAAGCTCGGCAACTTGATCTCCGCAGGAACAGGCATTTGCGGCGGCTCTGCCGTTGCGGCAATCGCTCCCGTCATCGATGCCGACGATAAGGATATCGCCTTTGCAATGTCCTCTACCTTCCTTTTTGATATGGTTATGATCGCGCTCTACCCCTTGATGGGTAAGGCACTTGGAATGACCGACATTGCCTACGGCATTTGGGCAGGTACATCTGTTAACGATACCGCAAGCGTTGTGGCATCGGGATATGCCTTCTCCGAAATGGCAGGCGACTTTGCAACCATGGTAAAGCTGACACGTACCATTGCCATCATTCCCACTGTTCTTGTTTTCGCCTTTGTTGGCACACGTATGAAGCAAAAGGAGCTTCAAGCGGCATCGGTTGAAGGAAAGAAAGTCAACATTGTAAAGATCATTCCTTGGTTCATTTGCGGATTTTTGGCACTCGCCATCATCAACAGCATCGGTTGGATCCCTGCAGGCGTTTCTTCCCTGATGAAGAGCACAAGCAAATTCCTCATGGTGTCGGCTCTCGCGGCAATCGGCCTTGGAACAAGCATCACCGACTTTAAAAAAGCAGGGCTTGCCCCGATGTTCTACGGTGTTACCATTGATACGCTCGTCACTCTGACCGCCCTTGGCGTGATTTGGCTGATGGGTTTGATGTGATTTTCGCCCCTCTCGCGCACGCGTATATATATAAGGTTGGAAAAAGTCAAAAAACTTTCAAAAAATTACAAAAAAAATATGAAAAAGCCCTTGACAAGAGGGGACGTTTGTGATATAATGTCTCTACCTCTGCCTAAGGGCTTTTTTGTTGTGCGCATTTTTTCGTGCAACGCGGCAGTCATAGTGCCACCCAAAAGGGTTTGACTGCTTCTCCTTTTTCAGAGGGAGGTACACAGACGTTCACTCTGTGGACGTCAAATAAATTTTTATATGGGAGGTGCCGCTAAATGGCTGCTAAAAATGAGGCAAGAATCAGAATTACTTTGGCATGCACAGAGTGCAAGCAAAGAAATTATGATACGAAAAAGAACAAGAAGAATGACCCCGACAGACTGGAGCTTAAGAAATTCTGCAAGTTCTGCCGCAAGCACACAATGCACAAAGAGACCAAGTAATTGGTGAAAGAAAGGAAATAATGAATATGAAGAATCTGTTTAACAGAACTCTCGCACTCGTTTGCGCTGTTCTGATGATGATTTCCCTCTTTGCGCTCCCCGCATTTGCAGATGACCACGCAGGTCACGATCACGCTACCGAAGAGGCAGAAAAGACCGAAGGTCTTACCACTGCTGCTATCGTTTGGATCGTAATCGGCGGTGTATTGGTTGTTGCAGGTGTTGTGCTCGGTATTAAATACCGCGAGAACATCGTAAAGGCTCTGCGCGTTTACAAGAGCGAGTTCAAGAAGGTTTCTTGGCTCTCTTGGAAAGACACAAAGAAGAGCTCTTTGGTAGTTCTTGGCGTATTGGTTGCATGCGCTCTCGTAATCTGCCTGCTTGACCTTGGCTTGTACAAGGGCCTGCTCGCTATGATTCAAGCGCTCCGTAGTCTCTTCGCATAAGGAATTTGCAATGAGTGACATCAATGAAATGAACGTAGGTCCGAGATGGTACGTGGCACATACTTACTCCGGATACGAAAACAAAGTAAAAGCAAGTCTCGAAAAAATCATTGAAAACCGTGGCCTCGGTCACCTCATCTTTGATATCAGCATTCCTACTGAGATCGTCATTGAAAAAAACGGTGACGTTGAAAAGGAAGTGGAGAACAAGATCTTCTCCTGCTACGTTTATATCAAGATGATTATGAACGAGGAAAGCTGGCACGCAGTAAGAAACATTACCGGCGTGACAGGATTTGTAGGTCCCGGATCCCGCCCCACTCCCCTGACCGAGGAAGAGGTTGCTGCCCTTGATATTGAACAAGTACAGCAAGTTAAGCTCTCCTTCCAAGTTGGTGACACCGTTGAAGTTATCAGCGGCTTGTTTGAGGGTTACAGCGGAACCGTTCAGGCAATCTCCGAGGATCTCAAGAACATTACCGTGCTTATTAAGCGCGGAAGCCGTGATATGCCCGTTGAGCTCGAATCGAGCGAAGTAAAGGCCACGGCAAACTAAACGCTTTCGGCAACGCGCGGCGTTGCACGTGGGAGGAAGAAAATTTTTATTTTATTACATTCTTCCGCAAAAAACCACATTTGGAGGTAAATTATTATGGCAAAGAAAGTTTTAGGTTATATCAAACTGCAGCTCCCTGCAGGTAAAGCAACTCCCCAGCCTCCCGTAGGTCCTGCTCTCGGTCAGTACGGCGTGGCTATTCCCGTTTTCACTAAGGAATTCAACGAAAGAACCAAGAATGACATCGGCCTTATCATCCCCGTTGTTATCACTGTTTACGCAGACCGTTCCTTCACCTTTATCACCAAGACTCCTCCCGCTCCTGTTCTCATTAAGAAGGCAGCTGGCATCGAGTCCGGTTCCGCAGCCCCCAACAAGACCAAGGTTGCAAAGCTCACCAAAGAGCAAGTTAAGAAGATTGCTGAAACCAAGATGCCCGACCTGAATGCGGCTAACATCGAAGCAGCAATGAGCATGATCGCAGGTACCGCACGCTCCATGGGCGTTACCGTAGAGGACTAATAGGGGGTACTGAACAATGGCAAAAATGGGTAAGAAATATATCGACAGCTCTAAGCTGATTGAAAAGACTAAAGCTTATGAAGTAGCTGAGGCTATGGATCTGGTTTGCCAGACCGCTAAGGCTAAGTTTGATGAGACCGTTGAGGTTCACGTTCGTCTGGGTGTTGACTCCCGTCAAGCAGACCAACAAGTTCGTGGCGCAATCGTTCTCCCCAACGGAACCGGTAAGAAGGTTCGCGTTCTCGTTTTCGCTAAGGGCGACAACGTTCAAAAGGCTCTTGACGCAGGTGCAGAATATGCAGGCGGCGCAGAGTACGTTGAAAAGATCACCAAGGAAAACTGGTTCGAGTTCGACGTTGTTATCGCTTCTCCCGATATGATGGCTGTTATCGGTCGTCTCGGTAAGGTTCTCGGTCCTAAGGGCCTCATGCCTTCTCCCAAGGCTGGTACCGTTACCCCCGATGTTGCTAAGGCTGTTACCGAAGCAAAGGCTGGTAGAATTGAGTACCGTCTCGACAAGACCAACATCATCCACTGCCCCATCGGCAAGGCTTCCTTCGGCGCTGAAAAGCTCAAGGAAAACTTTGATGCTCTGCTCGGCGCAATCATCAAGGCTAAGCCCGCTGCTGCAAAGGGTCAATATATCAAGAGCTGCGTAATCGCTTCCACCATGGGCCCTGGCATTAAGATCAACCAAGCTAAGATTGGCTAATAAAAGCGAAATACGATAAAAAACAGAGGCAACTCCAAGTGAGTCGCCTCTGTTTTTTTTCTTTTTATTTTGTCCAGCCCTCGCCGCGAATTTCGTAAGCGCGCCAAACGGTAATAAATGCATTGGGGTCTACATCGCGTACAACGTCCATCAGACGTGAATAGTACCGCATGTTAAAGGTGACCGTAAGCATCTTTTTATCCTTGCCGGAGTATCCGCCCTTGGCCTCCAAAATGGTCGTGGTGCGGTCGGCCTTTTCAATAATCGCGCGTGTGACCTCTTCACCGTAATCGGTAACGATTTGTGCAACAAACGCGGTATTACCGCCCAAAAAGACTTTATCAATAACGGTTGCAATGATCAATGCCGCCAAAACGCCAAGCAAAGAGAGAAGCAAATTTTTTGTAACAAAAATGCCAAGCGTAACAATTGTTACGTCGGTTAAGAACATTGCGGTCGAGTTCTTCATACGCTTGAATATCTTGCAAAGCGTGAGAGCGATGATATCGGTGCCGCCTGTGGAGCCTCCGCTCAAAAAGGTAATGGAGCAACCCAAACCAACCAGAGCACCGCCTACGATTGCCGCAATAATGATGGGCAGCTCGGTGTACTCGTTGGAGGCAAGATAAAACACACCGCCCAAAACGTTGGGGTCAGCAAGCTTCATAAAGAACGTAACGCCAAGCGGATAAACAATGGCACAAATTAAAGTTTTTGCCGCAAACTCTTTTCCAAAAACAATAAAGCCCAAAATGTATAAAATCCACGTCAGGCAGGTGTTGACGATGTCTACGGTAATAAACTCAAACGGAAGGAGCGCCTCAACAATAATTGCAAGGCCTGATGTTCCCCCCGAAACGAGGTTGAACGGCAACAAAAAAACGGCTATTCCAAACGCCAATATCAGGCTGCCCGCAACGGTCATTAGGATATTTCGCGTCTTCTTCCATGCTTCTTCTTTTGTAATTTTCATACTTCCCTCAAAATAAAAAAATATTCGCTCTTATTATAACATACTTTGCCAAAAAAGTCAAGCCACCCTCGAATGATAAAAATATAACAAAAATTAATCAAAGTACTTGACAACATTCATAAAATGTAATATAATTATTGATAACTACTTTCTTTGTATACATAAATACACAAGAAGGAAGAATCTGTTTCCGGAGGAAATTTATTATGAACAGAGTTTACAATTTTTCGGCAGGCCCTTCCATGCTTCCCCTTCCTGTACTCGAGCAAGCAGCAAAAGATTTGGTCTGCTATGGCACCTCAGGTATGTCAGTCATGGAGATGTCTCACCGATCTCCGGACTATGAAGCAATCATCAAGGACGCCGAGGCTCTGCTTCGCAAATTGATGAACATTCCCGAAAACTACAAGGTTCTCTTCCTGC
>JAGBSQ010000046.1 GCA_017631775.1 Clostridia bacterium
GGTAGTTCTTCATCAGGGCGTCAAGATTGGGTGTGTATGCGCCTGCAACAGCGTTGGAAACGGTATCGGGAGCAAGACCTACGCCATCCATTACGATGGTGAGAACAGGACCTTGCACGCCGTCAAAATTCTTTAATTTTTCAAGCTTCTTTGTCATTTTTTTATCCTCCAAATATTTGTCGGCTTCAAAATAGCCATAATTCAACATTATATATTATACAGCAAAAAAACGCAAAGTGCAATAGTTTTTGCATATCTTTTTTTATTGAAAATAAAAAAACAATAAAAAAACAGACCCCGAAAGGTCTGTTTTTGCGTGTATTATTTTGCCAAAACGGTGATGCGATCTTGGGTGATCTCGGTGAAGAGGTCAACGATCCACGCGATGAAGTTACCAACACCGGTGAAGAGAACGAGAAGACCTGCAACGAGGGTAACAACGTTCTTGGTTTCAAGGAAACGAAGAATTCTGTAAATACCGCCAATGAATGCACCAAAGAAGATTTGCAGAATGATCTTTGCGAGCTTCGGCAGAGCTTCATAAGCACCGGTAAGAGTCTTTTTTGCCATGATAGTGTACTCCTTTATGTATTTTAGGGATATCCCTTATTTATCATTATAGAACAGAACCCCAAAAAAATCAAGTGAATTTGCAAAAAAAGTCGCAACAAATCTGCAAAAAATATAGGGTTTTTAAGGATGAAAAAAATATTAAAAAAAATTTAAACTTTTTTCAAAAAAGGTATTGCAATTTTATTTCATTTGTGATACAATATAGCAGTATATGGATGAAGCAATGCACACCCTCTCAGGTGCTCGCTTTGAAATATCAGTTATTCGAATTTCAAATCTATAGGGAGGTAAAAAAACTATGCCGAACATCAAGTCTGCAAAGAAGAGAGTTAAGGTTATCGAAACCAAGACCCTGCAAAACAAAATGCACCGCAGCGCACTCAAGACCGAAATGAAGAAGTACGATGCAGCTCTCGCTTCCGGCGATATGGCAGCCGCTCAAGCAGCTTACAAAGAAGCTGTAAAGAAGGTTGACCAAGCAGCAGCTTACGGAATCATCCATAAGAACGCAGCAGCTCACAAGAAGAGCCAGTTCACCAAGAAGCTCAACGCGCTGGGCAAATAATCAAAGCAAACAAGAACAAAGTCCTAACCCAACTTTGTTACAGAATAAAACAGTATGGAGTTTTCCGTGCTGTTTTTTTCTGTTTTATAGAGATTTAATTGACAAACTCAAAGATTTGTGATACAATAAGAAAAAAGAGTTGATGGGAGGTGCAAACCGTGCTGTTTCATAATATCGCCCAAATGATAGGCAAAACCCCTCTTTTAGATGCGCAAAATTTTGCGGCATCTGCCAACGTGGGGGCACACCTTTTGTGCAAACTTGAGTGCTTCAATCCTGCAGGCAGCGCCAAGGATAGAGTTGCGCTCTCGATGCTTGATGATGCCGAAAATCGCGGACTTATCAAAGAGGGAGCAACCGTTATTGAGCCTACAAGCGGAAACACCGGCATTGGCCTTGCCGCTATTTGCGCGCGTCGCGGTTATCGCCTCATTTTGACCATGCCCGATAGCATGAGTGCCGAGCGTCGCGCACTCCTGGCCGCTTACGGGGCCGAAATTGTCCTGACCGAAGGTGCTCGCGGCATGACCGCCGCAATCGAAAAGGCGCAAGAGCTCGCAAGAGAAATTGAAGGCAGCTTTATTCCTTCGCAATTCGAAAACGCCGCCAATCCAATGGCGCACTATAACACCACAGGTCCCGAAATTTGGGAGGATGCCGAAGGTCGCGTAGATGCTTTTGTTGCAGGTGTTGGCACTGGCGGAACGCTTTCCGGCGTGGGACGTTACCTCAAGGAGCAAAATCCCAACTGCCGCATTGTTGCCGTTGAGCCCGCATCCTCTCCTTTGCTTTCCAAAGGATATGCCGGTGCGCATGGCCTGCAGGGAATTGGCGCAAACTTTGTGCCCAAGAATCTCGACCAAAGAATTATCGATGACATTGTAGCCGTTACCGAAGAGGACGCCTACAAAGCCGCTCGAGCCTTTGCAACTACCGAAGGTCTCCTTGTTGGCATTACCTCAGGCGCGGCACTTCATGCGGCTGTGGAACTCTCCAAGCAAATGCCCAACGGCGCACGTATCGCGGTTTTGTTGCCCGATACGGGAGAGAGATATCTTTCAACTCCGTTGTTTAAAAAATAGGATTTATGTGGGGAAAACTTCTTAAAAGAAGTTTTCCCCACGCCCTTTTCAAGAACTCTCTAACAAATATATCAAAATAGATTTGTAACTTTACACATAGACAGTTGACGCGAGGCAAAACCTCGCTTTGGCTACCGCGAGCTCCCAGGGGCCACCGAGACCCTGGGAGCTAAGAGAGTTGTTTTCCTCTATGAGAACACTTCGCTCTATTTGTGTGTTAAGAATTCTGTTTTATTACATTTGTGCGAAAATTTTTGGGAAGGGGTGCGGGGGAACCTTTTTTCTAAAAAAGGTTCCCCCGCAATCATTTTCAAATAATATTCGGTATTTTCGAAAGTCCTTGAGCGATTTCATCGTCGGTGGGGACGTAGTCGACCATTTTTCCGTCGTGGAATTTTTCATAGGACATCATATCAAAGTAACCGGTACCGGTAAGGCCAAATACGATGACCTTTTCTTCTCCTGTCTCTTTGCACTTAATGGCTTCATCCATTGCCACTTTGATGGCGTGGGAGCTTTCGGGGGCAGGGAGGATGCCTTCAATGCGAGCAAAATACTCGGCGGCGGCAAAGACCTCGGTCTGCTTTACGGTGCGCGCTTCCATAAGACCCTCGTCATAGAGCTCGGAGAGAACAGAACTCATACCGTGGAATCGCAGACCGCCTGCGTGCGTAGCGGCAGGAATAAAGCCGCTGCCAAGCGTATACATCTTGGCAAGAGGACAAATACGGCCTGTGTCACAGTAGTCGTAAACGTATTTGCCGCGCGAGAGAGAAGGGCAACTTTCGGGTTCAACCGCGATGAATTGATAATCTGCTTCACCGCGCAGTTTTTCGCCCATAAAGGGAGCAATCAAGCCGCCCAAATTCGAGCCACCACCTGCACAACCGATGATGACGTCAGCTTTAACGCCGTATTTTTCGAGCGCGGCTTTTGTCTCCATACCGATAACCGATTGATGGAGCATAACTTGCGAGAGAACACTACCGAGAACGTAGCGGTAGCCCTCATTTTCGGATGCCACCTCAACCGCCTCGGAAATCGCGCAACCCAAGCTTCCCGTAGTGCCGGGGAACTCTTCGAGAATTTGACGTCCTACGCGCGTGGTGTCGGAGGGGGAAGGGGTAACGCTCGCACCGTAGGTGCGCATAACCTCGCGACGGAAAGGCTTTAATTCATACGAGGATTTTACCATAAAGACCTTGCAATCAAGGCCAAAGTAGGAGCAAGCCATCGAAAGGGCAGTGCCCCATTGACCGGCACCCGTCTCGGTGGTAACACCTTTAAGACCTTGCTCTTTTGCATAGTACGCTTGCGCGATTGCAGAGTTGAGCTTGTGGCTGCCGCTTGTGTTGTTGCCCTCAAACTTGTAGTAGATGTGCGCAGGCGTGCCAAGCTTCTTTTCAAGACAGTAAGCGCGAACGAGCGGCGCAGGGCGATACATTTTATAAAAATCGAGAATTTCCTTGGGGATAGGAATGTAGCGGTTGGTGTCGTCAAGTTCCTGCTTTACAAGTTCCTCGCAAAAGACCTTGCCAAGTTCCTCGGGCGTGATGGGTTTGCTCGTTTTGGGGTCAAGCAGGGGAGCAGGCTTTTTTGCCATATCGGCACGAACGTTGTACCAATCGCGCGGCATTTCACTTTCTTCCAAATAAATCTTGTAGGGGATCTCTTTTTGTGCCATAATAATCCTCCATTCTGCCGCTCTGCGGCAACACAAAATGATGATGAAATTCCCGTGTCGCTTGCGACAAAAATGGGTAGATCCCCATTTTTAGGGAATTTTGCGCGTGAAAGAGGTGCCTCGTGGATTTTTGCTTGCGTAACTTTCACGCTATTCTCCTTTCTTGGGGAGGCTAAAAAACAAAAAACGCCCTAAAACCTCTCGGTTATAGGGACGAAAAATTCGCGGTGCCACCCTCATTGAAGCCAAAGCTTCCACTTTTCACATACGGTAGTAGATTATATGCGGCGCGAGGATAACGGGAGCGCACCCCGTCGAAGCCTACTAATGCATAAATACACGTTTGGTTCGCCCTTGAAAGCCCATTCGCCAAGTCACTCTTACCGCAATTCCACCCCCTGCGGCTCTCTGTGAAAGATTGATGCTCGGTTACTCTTCTTTCTCATCGGTTTATGATGTTGTTAATAGTATAACCGCATTTGTGCCGTTTGTCAATAGGGAAAAAGAAAAAAGTGAGGTGTTTTTTTCGTGAAAGGTTGCTTCTTTACCATATTTATGGTATAATGAGGGCACAATGAGTTCGATTTAAAATGTTTTGGAGAAAATAAAATGATCAATTATGGACTAAAAGATAAGGTTGCCATCATTACCGGAGCCAATAATCCCGAGGGTATCGGTGCCACCACGGCATTGGCATTCGCCAAGGAAGGCGCAAAGGTTGTTTTGGTATATAAAAAGATAGAGAGACCCTTTGATGCCACTAAAACCGATCGCAACGGGGTAGATAGATACTATGCTGCGAATGCAGGAGATGCAAATGTTGTAGAGAGTCAACTCAAAGATATGGGAGCGGAATATCTCATCCTTGAGAGCGACGTTTCGAGTGAATCTACCGTCAAAGAGATATATGCCAAAGCAATAGAACGCTTTGGAAGAGTCGATATCCTTGTTAACAATGCGGCAGTAGATGATGAAAACGGCTTTGATACCATTGAAAAGATTACCCAAAATGTCATAGACGATACCTTTGCGGTCAACGTTCGCGGAAGTCTTATGATGATTCGTGAATTTCTCAATCACCGTGGAGAGTTTGGAAGAATTGTCAATCTTTCCACCGATGCGGCACAAATCTTTGCAGGGCAGATCACATACGGTGCGAGCAAAGCGACCCTCGAAGCGCTCACAAGAAGCATCGCTCTTGAAGTGGCAAAGTATGGCATCACCGTCAATTGTGTAGCCCCCGGTCCCACACAGACGGGATGGATCGACGAGAACTTCGAAAAGGACGTTGTCGCCATCATTCCCATGGGCAAATTGATTCAACCGGAGGATATTGCCGCAACCATTTTGTTCTTAGCAAGTGAGCAAGCAAAAATGTTGACCGGACAAGTCATCAAGGTTTCCGGAGGACACGCACTCTAAAATAAAAAGAACTCCCTGACAGACAAAATCTGTCAGGGAGTTTTTTAGTTGTTTTTCTATCAGGACACCTCATCCGTCAGCCTGCGGCTGCCACCTTCCCCCACTGGGGAAGGCTTGGTTTGCGCCAAACGATCCTTATAGCAATATAAACCCTATATAACTCACTTTTGAAACGTTAGTTTGAATTTATTACACCTCA
>JAGBSQ010000007.1 GCA_017631775.1 Clostridia bacterium
TGGTGGCGGGCAACGACGAGGATGCCTGCGACTGCCATAATGACAAGAGTGATGGGATTGCGGCATCCGAGCACGAACAGGGCTACGGGGAAAAGCACCGCAAAGCTCATAGATGCCACCGACATAAAGCGGACGGTGAAAAGAATGACTACAAAGATTGCGAAGCAGACCAGTCCTGCGCGCCAATCGACAAACCATACACCGGCGAGGAAAGTCATAACTGCCTTGCCGCCCTTGAAGTCATACCACACGGGGAACGCGTGGCCAAGCATGCAACCAAGGAGTGCAAATGCGGCAGCAAGTTGTCCTGCACCGTAGGTGCTTTGCATGATCAGCTTTGCCAAAAGTACGGGGAGAATGGTTTTGCAAATGTCGATTGCCATAACGCCAAAGGTTGCCGGAGCAAAGCCGTGAAGTCGTTTGAAATTGGTAAAGCCGGGATTTTTGCTACCCAACTCGCGAATATCCTCTTTGTAAACCAATTTTGAGAGAATAATGGCACCGTTAATGCCGCCAACAAGGTATGCAAAGGCGGCAAATGCCAAACAGTTCAGGTATAACATATCGGTTCTTCCCTTTCTGTCAAAGTTTTCTTTTTTACTATTATACCATTTTTTTCTTTGCTTTGCAAGAGCGCGCGCAAAAGTTTTCAATATTGCAAAAAGGATTGATTTTTTGGGTGTAACGTGTTATAATATGTGTAGGTTATTTTGAAAAAGGAAATTTGATTTTATGAAGTTTTGGAATAATATTCGCGGCAGTGCCATTCTTGCTTTGGCGGCACTGATTTGGGGTCTTGCTTTTGTGGCACAAGCGCAAGCGGCCGATATGGTTCCCCCATTTGCATTCAACTCAATTCGTTGCTTTATTGGTGCTTTGGCACTCTTTGCGGTTCTTGGTCTTAAAAGCATCAAAACAAAAAAGCCTATCTTCCCCACCGAAAAAGCAAAAATCAAGGAAATGCTCGTCGGCGGCATTCTTTGCGGTATCTTTTTGACCGTCAGTGTGAATTTTCAGCAATACGGCCTTGCGGTTTACCCCGATGGCTCTGCAAGCGAGGCAAGAGCCGGCTTTATTACCGCACTCTACGTAGTTTTGGTTCCCGTAGTCTCTATGCTTTTTGGCAAAAAGAGCGGCATTGCCGTTTGGTTTTCGGTAGCCGTTGCCGTTTGCGGCATTTATTTGCTCAGCCTTTCGGAGGGCCTTCACAATATTTATCTTGGTGACGTTTTGATGCTTGGTTGCGCCCTGACCTTTACCTTCCACATTCTTGTTATCGATCGCTACGGTGACCCCGTTGGCCCTGTGCTCCTTTCTGCCCTGCAGTTTTTGGTTGGCGGTATTCTTTCGGGCATTCTCGCCCTCTCTTTTGAAACGGTGGTTTGGGAAAACGTTCTTGCCGCCGCACCGCAGCTGCTCTATATGGGCATTATGTCCTCGGGCGTTGCTTACACGTTGCAAATTTTCGGTCAGCGTTACGCTTCCCCTCCCGTTGCATCCCTGACAATGAGCCTCGAGAGCGTTTTTGCCGCCCTTGGCGGATGGGTTATTTCGGGCAATACCCTTACCCCTCGCGAGTTTGGCGGCTGCACCCTTGTGTTCTTGGCAATCGTGTTGGCACAGCTACCGCAGTTTTTTGCAAAGAAACCCACTCAAACAACAACCTAACAAAATACAAATGCAAAAACACCCTCGAGCTTCTCGAGGGTGTTTTCACATGGGAGTGTAGGTGAATTAG
Organism: Clostridia bacterium; assembly: GCA_017631775.1. The sequence goes on from JAGBSQ010000007.1 coordinate 1,739, forward strand.
ATATAAAATCCCAACGGGAGCAACAGGCAAAAGCGAATTGATTTTCGTTTTTAGCCTGTCGCCCTTCCCCGTTTGGGGTTTTTGTTTTGCTTTTTAATTATGCAGCGGGATTGATTACTACGTTGAACTCACCTGCTGCCTTAACGGAGAAGCAGTAGAAGATAACGCCGTTAGCAGGAATGTTAACGTTGGTTGCAGTGCCGTTAACAACTACGCTTACGGGAGTATCAGCAGAGATAACGATTGCACCGAATACAGGTGCACCGGGAACGATCTCACCGTTGGTGATTACTTGGTAGTTAGTGGGCGTGCCGTTAACGAAGTCAAAGCTTTGAAGGGTGTAGTCATAGGAAGTATTGTTGGTAACGGTTACAACGCCGTTGGTGCCAACAACGGGAGCTGAGCCTTTTTCGGAGATAACAACGTTGTACGCGCCGCCTTCCTTAACTGCGAAGCAGTAGTAGGTGATGGGGCCTGCAGGAATGTTAACGGTGGTTTCAACACCGTTTACGGTTACGGTAACTTCCTTAGTGCTATCGATAACGATTGCGCCGTAAACAGGTGCACCGGGAACGATATCACCGTTGGTGATTACTTGGTAATTAGTGGGCGCGCCGTTAACGAAGTCAAAGCTTTGGAGCTCGTAGGTGTTGGTGGTGTTGTTGGTAACGGTTACAACACCGTTGGTGGGAGTGAGAGTCTTGAAGGAAACTTCAATGGTGTTGTTGCCGGGAGCAACGTTGAAGCAGTAGAAGCCGCCTGCATATGCAGGATCGGTCATGGGAGTTTCGTTGCCGTTTACAACAACCTTAGATACTTCGTAACCGTCGTTTGCAGTGGGCTTAACGCAAATGATGTTGCCCATGGTGAGAGCGCCACCGTTTGCAACAGGGCTCATGTTGGAGAATTGACCGTTGGGGCAAGTCATAACAACAAAGGTGCCGTTAGCTGCTTCTTCGTATACTGCTACGGAAGGAGCAAGCTCTACAGACTCAGCCTTGGTGATAGCTTCGCCGTAGGTAGCGGTAAAGTTTCTTTCACCGGTGATGGTTACTGTGGGAGGATTGGACATGATGTTGAATACGAGACCTGCTTCGTTGTAGGTTTCCTTCATGCTGGTTACTTGACCCTTATTGTTGGTAAGGATTTCAACTTCTGCAGCATAACCGTCAGCAGCGTTGCTGAAGTCGGACCAACCGCCGTCGGTTCTGTAACCAACGTACTCGGGCTTGTAGGTAACCTTAAGGCCACCGTTTTCGCCTGCAGCGTATACGGGAGTTGCGAGTTCATCTGCCATAAAAGTTTCGGAGAGACCGATGAGCTTGAGCTCGTAATTCTTATCGAGGGAGTTGTAAAGAAGAGCGTCGAGGGTCAAACCACCGATTTGCTCGTAGGTAGCTTCTTCAAAGATGGTAGCAAGCTTAGCCGCTGCATCTTCAACTACTACAGCCTCAGCGGAGCTGGTTTGATAGTAGTAAACGCCGTCCTTCTTGTACAGAATTTCTTCTGTGGTGGTAGCGGTTGCATCAACGAGTCTATCTTGACGGGTCTTGGTAACCTTGATGTAGAGGTCGGTGCCGAGATCCATTTCAACAACAGCGGTTGCAACAACGTCACGCTTGAAGCTATCCATACCGGAAGCATCTGCGCCGGGACGAACTACGTCAACTTGATAGTTGGTGGTGTAGGTCAACTTAACAGTGGTTTCAACCTTTTTATCAAAGGCAGCAATAGCAGCAGCAGCATCAAAGGGAGTTTCAGCGGGAGTCTTGGGGCCGCAGCCAACCAGCACGAGTGCCAGCATTACAAACAATACAACGATTGTTCTCATTTTGAAATTTTTCATTTCATTTTTCTCCTTTAATTCATTTTTTTCTTCAGATATTCGATTACATCAAATATCTCTTGTGCCCAGGTGTACCAAGAGTGATCTCTGCCGGGAATAAATTTGTATTCCACGCCAAGATCATTCTCGATTAAAAATTCATTAAATTCTTTGGAAGAATCAATGATAAAGTCACATTCACCTACGGATAAATAGACGTTTAAGTCTTTTCCCTTGTTGTTCAAAAGTAATTCTCTCAACGTACCAAATTTAGATTCGTCGAGGCGGTCCGGTCTGATAGCCGGTGATAAAGCTACGCATGCAGCGTATTTATCAACATTTTTTGCGTAGTGGTAGAGTGCCCCGTACCCTCCCATAGATACTCCGGCAATTACCAAAGGTTTGTCTTTGGATAAGCAACTGAAATTACCGTACAGAAAATCGAGAACTTCTTCTTCGATCAACGTATAATAATTTTCAATCGGTCCCAAATTTAAGTACCACTTGTTATCGCCATTGATAAAGCAAGCGGCAATTTTGTTATCTTCGCACAGCTTTAATACTTGCGTATTCATTTGCCATGCTTTTTCATTATCACCAAAACCGTGCAAGAAGATGATCAACGGATACGTTTCTTTGTTGTTTTGATAATACTCTGCATCTTGGTTTCTCAAACAACCGCCCAAATTGAGGGACGGAATGAACACATCCATGCGAGTTCTTCTTGCAAGCGATTTTGTGTGAAAATCAACTGTTAGCAATGCCATACTTCATCTTCCTTCTTGCGCTCGGGTACAAATGCTACAACTTCCTCTTCGGGAGTTACTTCAAGACCCTTGTACTCGATTTGGAATTGTTCCAGATCACCTTGTGCTCTGTGAATGAGGCATTGGAGGTAGTATTCGGTCATTTCGTAAGCCGAACGTCTTTCCTCAGCGGTGGAGGTACCAACAGAACCTACGTAGTAAGGAAGATCCTTGATTTGCGCGTAGTCGATTTCGTTTTGGCAAGAACCGCCAATTGCGAA
>JAGBSQ010000047.1 GCA_017631775.1 Clostridia bacterium
CTCGCGAATAGCCGTGCCCGCAGTGATAACATCCTCGATGATAACAACCTCTTCTCCTGCAGTGGGAACATAGCCTACAAATACACCGCCCTCACCGTGGTCTTTTACTTCCTTACGATTGAAGAAGAAAGGAACGTTGAGGCCGTTTTTGGAAAGTGCTACTGCCGCAGAAACGGAGAGCGAGATGCCCTTGTAAGCAGGGCCGTAAAGAACGGCTTGCTTGTTGCCGAGCTTTTCGAAGTATGCCTTTGCATAAAACTCGCCAAGAGTTGCAATGTCGTTGCCGGTCTTGATCATACCCGCATTGATGAAATACGGAATTTTGCGGCCGCTCTTTGCGGTAAAGTCACCAAACTTGAGCACGCCTGCATTCTCTAAAAATTGTATAAATTCTCTTTTGTAGTTTTCCATAGTTCTCTTCCCTTTCTTAGTCTACGAATTCTGCAACGCAACGCTCGTATGCAGCTACGGGATCTGCGGCAGCGGTGATGGGTCTGCCAACTACAATGTAGTCGGAGCCAATTCTCTTTGCCTCTGCAGGGGTCATAACACGCTTTTGGTCGCCAATGTCACCGTCGGCAAAACGAACGCCGGGGGTAACGGTTACAAAGCCTTCACCGCAACGCTCGTGAACCTTGCCTGCCTCAAGAGGAGAACAAACAACGCCGTCAAGACCTGCATTCTTTGCAACGCTTGCATAGTGCATAACAACGTCGGCAATGGGTTCCTTAATCAAGAGGTCATTCTCCATGCTCTCTTGGTCGGTAGAGGTGAGTTGGGTAACTGCGATAAGCATAGGACGGGTGCCGTCGGGGCGAGTAAGGCCCTCGATTGCGGCCTCCATCATACGACCCGTACCTGCGGCGTGCAGGTTGGTCATATCAACGTCAAGGCGAGAAAGAACTGCCATCGCCTTTTTAACGGTATTCGGAATATCGTGCAGTTTGAGGTCAAGGAAGATCTTGTGGCCTCTTGCTTTGATCTCGCGAACGATGGAAGGACCTTCGGCATAGTAAAGCTCCATGCCAATTTTTACAAAGGGCTTTCTGCCCGTGAATTGATCGAGGAATGCAAATGTTTTTGCGGCGCTGTCAAAATCGCACGCGATGATAACGTCTTTTCCCATAATCTATCTCCTATTCTCTTTCGTTATGCAATACCGATGATGTCGGTCAATTTTTCAATCTTGTATTTTTTCATCACGCGAGGAAGATCTTCTACGATATCGCGCGATGCAAAGGGGTTGACAAGGTTTGCCGCGCCCACCTCAACTGCGGTAGCGCCTGCCATCATCATTTCGATGACGTCCTCGGCAGTTGTAACACCGCCCATACCCACAACGGGAATTTTAACGGCGTGTGCAACCTGATACACCATTCTCACCGCTACGGGGAAAATGGCAGAACCCGAAAATCCGCCCATTTTGTTGGCAATAACGGGGGCCTTTTTGTTGAGGTCAATGCGCATGCCGAGCAGCGTGTTGATCAGGCTGATGCCGTCCGCTCCTGCCTCTTCGCAAGCTTTTGCGATGGCAACAATGTCGGTAACGTTGGGAGAGAGCTTGATGATGACCGGCTTGGTGGTAACCGCCTTAACAGCGCGCACGACCTCTGCCGCCGCCTCGGGACTTGTGCCAAAGCTCATGCCTCCACCGTGAACGTTGGGGCAACTGATATTAACTTCAAGCCAACCGACCTGCTCCTCCTTATCGAGTTTTTCACACGTATATGCGTAATCCTCCACCGAAAAGCCGCTAACGTTTGCCATAACCGGCTTGTGGAAGCATTGCTTGAGTTTGGGGAGCTCTTCGCTGATAACCTTTTCAACACCGGGGTTTTGAAGCCCTACTGCGTTGATCATGCCTGCGGTGCACTCGGCAATACGAGGCGTGGGGTTGCCAAAGCGAGGATCCTTTGTGGTTCCCTTAAAAGAGAAGGAACCCAAGCAGTTGATGTCGTAGAGTTCTGCAAACTCATAGCCGTAGCCAAAGCATCCGCTGGCGGGAATGATGGGGTTATCCAACTCAATGCCGCACAAATTCACTTTCAATTCTGCCACAGGATCTCCTCCTTTCTCATAACGGGGCCCTCTTTGCAAATGCGCTTATATCCCGTAAGGGTCTTGCAGGAGCAACCCATGCACGCGCCAAATCCGCAACCCATTCTTTCTTCAAAGCTGAGTTGACCCGAGGTATTGCTTGCACGCCAAACAGCCTTGAGCATCGGCTCGGGACCGCAGGTGTAAAAGTGCGTGTATTCAATGTTCTCCATTGCATTGGTTACAAAGCCTTGAATGCCACGCGTACCGTCAACGGTGGTAACGGTAACCTCGCATCCAAGCTCCTTGAACTCTTCTTCGTAGAAGATTTCGTCGGCGGTGTTAAAGCCAAGCACAACCGATACCTTTTTGCCCGCTTCGATAAGCTTTTTGGCAAGCATATAGAGGGGAGGCACGCCAACGCCACCGCCCAAAAGGAGCGGTGCGTCGCCTGCATCATCGAGGTCATAGCCGTTGCCAAGACCTGTGAGGATATCCAATTCTTGTCCGCGTTCCATTTGGCTCATTTGCTCGGTGCCCTTGCCCACAACCTTGTAAACCAAGGTGAGCATATCTTCCTCGCAATCGCAAACCGAAATGGGTCGGCGCAAGAACTTGCCCTCTAAAAGAATATTCACAAACTGACCCGGAGCGGTAATGGCAGAGGTGTCGCCCGCAAGGCGCATTTGCCATACGCTATCGGTCAGAGCTATATTTTCAACAATCGTAAATAAACCTTGCTTCATAATGTCTCCTTGATTATGCATCAATTGTAGAAATCGTCAGCGTGGTTTCTTCAAGCACGTCAAGCAAAACGCTGATGGTATCGAGCGCGGTAAAGAGGTTGACGTTGTTCTCTGTTGCGCAACGGCGAATTTCTTGACCGTCCTTCATTTGCTCTACGCTGTTGATGTCACGCGTGTTGATAACGTACTCGATATAGCCTTGGCGCATAGCCTCGGGAATTTCGTCGCTGCCGTCGCTGATCTTTTTGAGCGCGTGGGTGCGAATGCCGTTCTTTTTGAGGAATGCGGCAGTTCCCTCGGTTGCTTGAATGTTAAAGCCAAGGTTGTAGAAGCGGCGAATAAGAGGAAGCGCCTCCTCCTTGTCCTTGTCGGCAATGGTCGCAAAGACCGTTCCGTAGTTCTGGAGGTGTGTTCCTGCCGCCTGAAGCGCCTTGTAGAGCGCGCGGTTGAGCTTGTCATCGTAGCCGATTGCCTCGCCCGTGGATTTCATTTCGGGAGAGAGGTATGCATCAAGACCGCGGATTTTGTTAAAGGAGAATACCGGAACCTTAACGTACCAACGCTTCTTTTCGGCGGGGTAAATATCAAAGATGCCCTGCTCCTTGAGGCTCTTGCCGAGAATGACCTCGGTTGCAATATCTGCCAAGCTGTAGCCGGTAGACTTGGAAAGGAACGGAACGGTTCTCGAGGAACGCGGATTTACCTCAATGATGAATACGTTGTCGTTTTGGTCAACAATAAACTGAATGTTGTAAAGACCAACAATGCCAATGCCAAGACCAAGCTTTTTTGCATATTGCAGAATGGTGCCCTTGACCTTGTTGGAAATACTGAAGGTGGGATATACGCTGATGGAGTCGCCGGAGTGAATACCCGTGCGCTCTACAAGCTCCATAATACCGGGGACGAATACGTCACGGCCGTCGCAAATAGCATCTACCTCAACCTCTTTACCTTGAATGTAGTGGTCAACGAGAACCGGCTTATCGGCATCGATATCGAATGCGGTCTTGAGGTATTTGCGGAGCTGCTCTTCGTTTGCAACGATTTGCATAGCACGTCCGCCAAGAACAAAGCTGGGACGAACGAGCACGGGGTAACCGATGCGCTCTGCGGTTGCAACGCCGTCTTCAATGGTGCTAACGCCCTTGCCCTGCGGTTGAGGAATGTTCAATTCCTCCAAAATGCGCTCAAAGCTCTCGCGGTTTTCGGCTCTGTCGATTGCCTCGCAATCGGTACCGATAATCTTAACGCCGCGATCCATCAAGGGTTGTGCCAGGTTGATAGCGGTTTGACCGCCAAGAGATGCGATAACGCCTTCGGGTTGTTCAAAGTCAATAATCGCCATTACGTCCTCGGGAGTGAGAGGCTCAAAATAGAGCTTATCTGCCGTGGTGTAGTCGGTAGAAACCGTTTCGGGGTTGTTGTTGATGATGATTGCCTCATAACCCTCGCGCTTAATGGTTTGCACGGAGTGTACGGTGGAGTAGTCGAATTCTACACCCTGACCGATACGAATGGGGCCCGCACCGAGAACAACAATCTTCTTCTTTTCGGTCAAACGAGAATCGTTCTCGCCCGAATAAGAGGAATAGAGATATGCAATATACTTGCCGGTGTGCATGGTATCAACCATACGGAACACGGGGGTGATGCCGTTTTCCTTACGTTGGCGATAGAGGGAAAGCTCATCCATCTTCCAAAGGCGTGCAATGAACTTGTCGGAGAAGCCCATCTTCTTTGCCGCAAGAAGAATCTCGTTGTTGCCTACGTTCTCCAAAAGGGTCTTTTCCATATCAACGATGCGCTTGAAGCTTTCAAGGAACAGCTCGGTGATTTTGGTAACCTCGTGGAGCTTTTCGATGGAGACACCCATGCGCAAAAGCTGACAGATGGCATAAATGTTATCGTCGCGATAGTCTTTGATGTACTCAAAGAGCTCTGCCTCGCTCATGTTGTCGAACTTTGCCAAATGGGAGTGGCAAACGCCGATCTCAAGTGAGCGAACAGACTTGAGGAAGCACTCCTCAAGGTTGGAGCCAATGCCCATAACCTCGCCCGTAGCCTTCATTTGGGTGCCGAGCAGGTTGGAAGCAGTGGTGAATTTATCAAACGGGAAGCGCGGGAACTTTGCTACAATGTAATCGAGGTTGGGCTCAATCGCTGCAGTTCCGCCCGCTACGGGAATTTCATCAAGCGTCATGCCAACGGCAATTTTTGCGGTAACGCGTGCAATGGGATAACCGCTCGCCTTGGATGCGAGTGCCGAAGAACGAGATACACGAGGATTTACCTCGATGAGATAATATTGGCTGGAGTTGGGGTCAAGTGCGAACTGAACGTTGCATCCGCCCTCGATTTTGAGCTCACGAATAATCTTGATTGCGCTATCGTTGAGCATCTTATGGTCTGCTTCGCTCAAAGAAAGAATGGGAGCTACAACTACGGAGTCACCCGTGTGTACGCCAACGGGGTCAACGTTTTCCATACCGCAAATGGTGATGGCGTTGTCAGCGGAATCGCGCATAACCTCAAATTCAATCTCTTTGTAGCCCTTAACGCTCTTTTCGATCAGAACTTGGTGAACGGGAGAGAGCTTGAAAGCGTTTGTGCCGATTTCAATCAACTCTGCCTCGTCATAAGCAAAGCCGCCGCCGGTGCCGCCAAGCGTAAATGCAGGGCGCAAAACAACGGGGTAACCAATTCTCCCTGCTGCAGCGGCCGCTTCTTCAATATCGTATGTTATTTCAGAGGGAATAACCGGCTCGCCGATTTTTTGGCAAA
>JAGBSQ010000048.1 GCA_017631775.1 Clostridia bacterium
CCTACCTTTATTATAAACCATTGCGACAATATTTGCAAGGTCTTTTTGCGCATTTTTTTGTAAATCACGGCATGCATCGGCAATTACGGGGCGCAAGGCGTTTCGTTGCGCCAATATCCTTTGTGCAAGATCCACCAAAGAGGCTGCCGAAAGTGCCTTCGGCATAAGAAATTCCTGCGCGGCAATTCGACAAAAGGAGGGGATTTTTGGGTCATCGCCAACGGGAATGCCGATGGAGAGCAGGGAGACGTTGGTCGCCAAAACAATGCCGTGCAACCGCATGGAGACAAGAAGCTGTGCGCCCGCAAGGAGTGCCGTCAGGTCAGATGCCTCGTCGGCAACAAAAAGCTTTCCGCCAAGCTTGCGCGCGGCCGCAAAATTGACCGAGATGTCGCCTCTGTCAAGGGGAATGAAAATGGGGAGCAGGCCCTCTTCGCGACAGAGTATGCGCAGGGAAGCGATCAAGATCTGTCGGCTGTTTTCGGCATACCTTCCGCCCTTGAGGCAAATGCAGAGATAAGGCTGATTTTGCACCACGTCTAAGCGTTTTAATAGGGCGTATGTGCGAAAAAGAGGGGGATTTGGCAACAAAAGAGCCACATCCGCGCCCAAATGCAGTCGCGCTGTGTCAAGTCCTTGCCCCATTAAAAAGCGGAGGGAGACCTTGTCGCGCAGGCTGATATAGGGGGATCGCGCAAGCACTTTTTTTGTGGCGCGCATCGCGCATTCTCCCGTCAAGGGACCAATGCCGGCGGCATAGAGCAGGGGCATAGCACCGCACAGCTCTGCCATGCGGAGCATACATAAATAATAGTAAAGAGAGAGCTTGCCGGTCACGTTTTGCAAAAGCGAGCCGCCACCGCAAAGGAAGGCATCGGCGCGCAAAAAGGCAGAGGCGAGGGAGAAGGGGCTTTTGCGATTGAAGCATCTCACACCAAAACGGCGCGCACTCCGCATAGGATTTTTGGTCAAAGCAAGAATGCGAATATTGGGGTAGTTGGAGCGCGTATATTCAATAAAGGCTTGCAAAATGGCATCGTCCCCAAAATTGCCGCAACCAAAATACCCACCGATCACAACCGTGGCAAGAGTGGGAGCATGCAGGCTTTTTTGATAGACGCGCAACGTTTTTTCGCAAACAGAGGGGGAATCATACCACCGCTCCATAAGCGCGCGACATTCGGTGGCGCACGATTGGCGGAGGGCAGGGGAGCTTGCAAGCTCCAGCACGTCGCGCAGTAGCTCTTGGGCGGTTGGCTGTTTTTGACCGCGCGCACAAAAATTGGAGAGGGAAGCATCAAAAAAGTTTTCTTTTTTCAAAATGCCGCCATACCCTTCGTCTCCGCAAAGGATCACCGCAGAGCCCGCGGCGGTTGCCTCCAAGGCCGCGCGGGAGACACCTACAAAAATATCCTGCTCGTTCAAAACCTTTTCCATATCTTGAACGGTACCTATAACAGTAATGCAATCAAAGCCCAATCGGCGGTTGATTTTTTGGGCACATTCTGCAATTTCGGGCATTTTTCTTCCACCGCCCACCACCGTAACGGTGATTTTTCCAAGGCGTTCTGCAAGAGTGGGGGCGATCTCACAAAGTAGCTCCGCGCCTCGCGAGCAATCTGCATCCAAGCGGCTTGCAAACAGAATGCGAAGGGGAGCCGAGGCTTCTTTCTTCTCCTTTGGCAAAAAGCGCAAAAGATCGATGCCGTTGGGAATGACCTCAATCCGTTGCATGGGAATTTGATATACGCTATGCAAATAAGCGCGCAGATCCTCACTTACGGCAATGCTGTTCTCTCCCCAACGCGAGAGAAGGCGGCGCAAAAATCCGGATCGAAATTTTGCGTGCACGGTTACGATTTCGGCACACCCCATACGGCGGACACCGTGGATCAGGAGCGCGGGAATCCGTGCGTGCGCGTGCGCTACATCAATGGATTCCGATCGAATTAATTTTTTGATCTTGTGCCGCAAAATCAACCAACGTATAGGGGAATGCGTGTCCAAAGGAAGGCGGATCTGAGGAATTTTGCATGCCTCTAACCAATCCGCAGTCTTTCCTCCGCGGGAGGCGACAAGCACCTCGTGCCTGCTTTTTGTGAGCTCTGTTGCAAGCTGTGCTATGTGGGTTTCGGCTCCGCCGATCTCCAATTTATCCGTCAAAATCAAAATTCTCATTCGCATTTCTCCTTTTTTTGATAGTTTTTCCGCTCCTGGCATCTTTATGCGCGCTTTGCGGAGGGCCTTGGGAGGAATCGGCAAAAAGTGGAAATTTGAATGCCGAAAGATGATAAAAATGCATACATATGCGCGTTTTCTCGCAAAAAAACACGATAAAAAGCGATTTTTTTTGGCAAAATGTGTTGACAATACCAAATTGCCGTGATATAATAATGTATAAATATAAAAGCACGCGGGCGACGCGCGTACGAAAAACGCACGTCAAAACGCAAATTTCTTTTATGGAAAGGTTGTTATGTTATGAAACATCAACAAATTCAGCTTGCAAGCAAGCGCAATGTTATTCGACTCGTGGCTCTCGTAGCAATGCTCGCTGTTATGGCTTGTGGCATGATCCTCTCGATCAGCGCAGCCGACGCAGTAGAGTCTGTTACCTTCGCCGCTGAATCGGGTATCGAGTTCGATAGCCAAACTAACCTTTGGGTAAAGACTTACGACGGCCAAACCGAAATCAATCCCGTTTTGATGAGCGTTAAGGTCAACAACACCACTGTTACGGTAGAAAAAGCCGAGTTCGACAGTGCAAACGTTGCTGACGTAACCTGCATCACTGTTACCTATGATGGCGGCAAGACCCTCGTTCTTCCCGCAGCTATTAAGCCCGCAGAGCTTACCTGGGGCGGCGCTGCTACCGTAACGGTTACCTACAACGCAACCGAAGCAAAAGACGGCTATGCAAACAAGGCAGTTAACGTAGAGAACGTTACCCTTAAGGATGCAAACGGCACCGACGTTGCTTTCAAGGCTCCTTCTGTTTCCTTTGTAGCACAAGATGTTGTAAAGTTAGAAGACGGCATGTACGCATACGCACAAGTAGAGCTCGAAACTCCCAACAGCAACTACGTTGTTGCTCCCCTCAAGGTTCAAGTTGTTGTAAACCCCATCGCGATTGAAACCATTACCTGGGTTGGCGTTGAAGGCCCCTTCACCTACGGCGATGACCTCACCGGCATCAAGGCTCTCGGCAATGGCAGCATTCCCATGGTTGTTACCGCTACTGCTACCGCAAACGGCTGCACCTTCGTTGCAACCGCTCCTAACGGTCTTTACACCGTAACCGCTACCAACACCACTCAAGAGATCACCATTGCAAACAAGGTTTACAACGTTGTTCTCAACGGTGCTGAGTACTTTGATAACGGCGATCTTTTGAATGCAGGCTTTGGCTACCAATTGGTAGTTGAGGGCGCAAACAACGAGTTTGTTCCCACCGACATTCTCTCTCAAATCGTTTACAAGTACTATGATGCAAACGGCAACGAGGTTGCCAAGGTTACCAAGCCCGGTGTTTACACCGTAAAGGCTACCATGCCCACCGTAGAGGGTGTAAGCTTCAATGCTACTACTCTTGAAGCAACCCTTACCGTTGTTCGCAACTACATTCTCGTTTCCACTCCCGATGGCGCAATCGTTATCGTAGGTGCAAACGGCATTTCCAATTCTGTTGCAGCAACCCTTACCGTTCCCACCGAGTTTGCTCGCAAGGCTCTTCGCGGTCTTGAGGCATACAAGGGCTATGCTCTCACCGTTACCGGTGCAGCAGCAGGCGAAAAGTTCAGCATCTACCTGCCCGTAGCTGCAGACCTCATTGCAGACAAGAACTGCCAAGGCATCAGCGTTGACAACCTTTACATCTACAATGCAACCGAGGGCACCAAGGCTCTGGCAATAGATACCTACACAGTAACTCTTAGCGAAGACGGTTCCTACTACATCATTGCAGGTTATGCTCCTGCAGGCGAGATCACCTTTATGGTAGCTCCCGATTACAAGGTTCCTTTCTTCTCCAGCGCAATCGGCATCGCTCTTATCGTGCTTGTTGCTCTGTTGCTGATCGTAGTTCTCCCGATCGTTATCGGTATGAAGCTGATCCAACTCGAAAACAGCGGCAGAAATCCTGTTATCGCTGTTGAAACCGAAGGCAACGTTCCCGAGGTTGAACCCGTTGTTATTCCCGACCTTATCGAAGATCCCGATGCAGTTGTTGAAGAGGGCATTGATGCTCTGGCAGATTCCTTGGCAGAGGAAGTTGTTCCCGAAGAGGAAGCAGCTGACGTTGATGCTACCGACGCTGTTGCAGAAGCTATGGACGAACTCAATGAAGAAGTTGCAGCAATCGACCTTGGCAATGCTGACGGTATGCTCGATGAAATGGCTGAACAAAAGGCTAACGATCTTGCAGATCAAGTTGATGCAGCAAACGACATTGACGTATCTGACGAGGTTAAGCAAGCAGTTGCTGATGCAATGGCAGAAAACTTCAACGAATCTGCAGATGCAACCGATGCAATCGCTCTGGTTGAGGAAGAAGAAGTTGTTGAAGAGCCCGTTGTTGAAGAACCCGTTGTAGAAGAAGTTGTTGAAGAAGTTGTTGAAGAAGCTCCCGTTGAGGAAGCTCCTGCAGAAGAAGTTGTAGAAGAAGTAGTTGAAGAGGCTCCTGTTGTTGAGGAAGCTCCCGTGGTTGAAGAAGTTGTTGAAGCTCCCGCTCCTGCAGCTGAAGAGACCGAGGAAGAAGAAGAGGAATCCTTCGGCGGATTTGGTTCTGCATCCCTCAATTACATCGATGCTATGGCTCAACCTGAGCTCTATGCAGAAATGCTCGAGCAAGAAGCTCGTGGCGAGGTTCAACTCGTAACCCGTTACCGTCGCAGCTACCTCTCTCGCTTGGCACAATCTCAAGGCAGCATTCAAGATTACTACAATGCTATCAAGAACCTCCTGCTCTCCTACAAGGGCGTTAAGAACCGCGTAAGCTGGGGCTTCGAGTCCTTCAACGTTGGCAGAACTCCTCTTGCTAAGTTCAATGCAAAGACCCGCACCCTTTACGTTTACATCGGTATCAGCCCCGAAGATTTGGCTGACACCAAGTACAACTTCACCGATATGTCCGCAAAGAAGAAGTATGCTGCAGTTCCCGTACTCATCAAGGTTAAGGGCGATCGCAAGTTCAAGCATGCTCTCGAAATTATCACCAAGCTCTGCGAAGAAAAGCTTCAACTGCCCAAGAAGAAGAACTTCTCCGAGACCGACTACAGAATGCCCTTCAAGACCACCGAAGAGCTCGTTCAAGATGGCATCGTAAAGATGATGGTTGCTTCTATTCCCGTAGCAGCTCCCGCAGCTGAAGAGGTTCCCGTTGAAGAACCTGTTGTAGAAGAAGTTGTTGAAGAAGCAGTAGTTGAAGAAACTCCTGTAGAAGAAACTCCTGCAGAAGAAGTTGTTGAAGAAGCAACCCAAGAGGAAGCTCCCGCTGAAGAAACCGCTGAAGAAGCGACCCAAGAGGAAGCTCCCGTTGAAGAAACTGTTGAAGAAGCAGTTGTTGAAGAAACTCCTGCAGAAGAAGTTGTAGAAGAAGAAACCAACGAAAACGCTTAATTTAACGCAAGTTAATAAGTTTGTGCCGTAAGGCGCACGGCGACGTCGGTAAAAGCTCAGACCTCGTTTGACTTTTACCGGCGTCTGTTTTTTAAATACTTTTCGTAAAGGAGCAAAAAATGAAAACTCGCAAGGTCATTATTCTTGTACTGTTGGCATTGGCCCTTTGCCTTGCCATGGCGGCGTGCAATCTTTCCAACGGAGAATCTACCACGCCCGAAGAAACCACACCCCAACCCGATAAGCTTTCTCCCGCTACCTTGCACTATGCAAAGGGCGCCGAGGTAGACGAGGCGGCTGTAAAGGCAGAGCTTGTTTCACTTTGGAACCTTCCCGAAGGAACCGAGTTGAACGTTAGCGGAACCTTTGATATTACCACCTCCGGCAAGTACGAAATTACGTGCACGCTGAACGGTGAGGAACAAAAGGTAGCCATTTGGGTATACGCCAATACCGCAAACTTCTATTTAAACGGCCAACCCCTGGTTGACGGCAACACCAAAATGAAGTTTTTGGAAGCAAAAACCTCCGAAAACTTTACCAAGGGCGTAACCGCTGTTGATAGCCTTGGCAACGAGCTTAAAATAGAGCTCGATAAGCGCAACATGACCTTTGAAAACAAAATCGGTAGCTATTTGATGTACTATCATGCAACCGATGCAGCAGGACAAACCTTTACCGTTCGTGTAATTTACGAACTTGAATTTGATTATAATATGACTGCAACTGATACAAACGCTTACTATAATGAAGATAGCGTAAGCATTTCCGTTGATTTCGACGGCGCCACCGACGTTTGGCTTGAAGATAGCAACGGCAATCGCATCGACCAAAAGTATTACCAAATCTCTCTTGCTTCTATCGTTTTGAGCAAGGATTATTACAAGGCATATACCGGAAATCGCATCAGACTTCGCATCTGCTCCGAGTCCGGCTATACCGATGTTTACGTTCAAGTTTTGAGCGAGGCAAGCACCGAGCTGTTTATGCAACAAAAGGTAAAAGGATTGGTTTCTACCCGTTCCTCTTACGGTGTGTTCAACACCACGGGCACAGCTCCCACAGGCATCAGTTTCCATTTTGGCTTCCATTATAAAAAGCTTTCCGGCGGTGCAATCGACCAAAGCTCTTTGATTTGGAACACCAGCGGCAAATACGGCCTTGTTTCCTTCAACATCTACGTATTTGACGTAAAGGCACAAAACGGTACCGCACAAACCGAGGTTGAACTCCAACTTTGCAACGGTGTTCAATTCGTATCGGTTGTTGACGATCAAGGCAACAAGCTTCCCGTTGTTTACAAAAACAACAAGCCCAACGTTGTTTTGGTTAAGGGCAAAGCATACCGCGTAATTTTGGATATGACAGAGACTGTTGCTCCTGAGCTTTACTTTGGCTGGAGCGGCAAGACCTGCGAACTTTATTTATACAACTTCGACCTCGAAGAACCCAGATACACCTACGTTGTAAATGATGCACAACAAAGCATCGTTTGCAAAAAGGATGGCGAGACCTTGGGTTACTTTGCTTGGCCCACCGTTACCAAGCTCGATGGCGACCGCCTCATCGCAGTTTCCTCCGGCTTCCGTAAGGCACACATCGATACCGAAAGTAAGGTTGCCGTTTGGTACTCTGAGGACGGCGGCAAGACCTGGAGCGAGCCTCAAGTTTTGGTAGACACCCTTCTTGACGACCGTGACTCCGGTGTCGTTTATTGGAACGGCAAGATCATCGTTTCTTGGTTCTGCGCTTCCAAGCAATACTACATCAATAACAACGCAAGCAAATACTCCGAATGGGCAAGCACAATTCCCGATGATTACGACACCAAGTATATGGGTGGTAACTACATTGTTAGTGAGGACGGCGGCAAGACCTGGAGCCAAATTTACACCATGCCCGAGGGTATGTTTACACCTCACGGCCTTATCGTTAATCCCCAAGGCGGACTTACCTCTGTTGGTTACATGAGATACAACAAGGTTAACAAGACCTGGGGTACCGGTATTGCGGTTAGAACCACCACCGGTGAAATGAACGAAAACGGCTTTATCTGGTCCGACGCGATCATTATTGCAACCGATACAGAGCAAAACGATAAGACCGGCATGGACTTCCAAGAGCCCTACGGTATTTATAACGATGATGGCGTTCTGATCG